>CALURE010000004.1 GCA_944323095.1 Candidatus Gastranaerophilales bacterium | reverse complement strand
AATAAGCCCTCACCCCTGCCCTCTCCCAAAGGAGAGGGAGTAGCCAGTACGTAGGGATAAGCGCAAGCGTTCCCGCCAAATTGTCTAACACCCTATCTTCCTTGCAATAACTTTAACCTAAACTTCTTTCAATATTTCCATATATGTTTTAAAATGATTTTTACATACATCCGATAACTTTTCTTTACCGTACTTTAAAACAAATTCTTTTGCTGCATCCTTAACCAGAGATGAACAGCCTTTGGGGAAAGTTATTCCATACATATTTTGCATATTTTGTATTTTTTGAACAAATACAGCCCGTGCAAGAACGGATGCCGCTGCAACCGCTATATCACTCTCTGCTTTACACATCTGATCAAGCCTTATACTTCGCCCGTTTTTCATTAATGCAGATTTAATAAGGCTTTCATCTCCGAATTTGTCAGAAAGCGCGTACTCACAATTGTTATGTTCAAGAATATTTTCAATAGCTCTTGCATGCCCCCAGGCAAGAAGCCTATTTAAATTTTTAATATTTGAATACAACTGATTATATTTAGGATTTGAAATTGCTATAACAGAATGCGGAGCAGTTTTTTTTATTTCTTCTGCCAGCACAAGCATTTTTTTATCGGTTAATTTTTTGCTGTCCTTTATACCTAATTTTATAAATTTTTCAGCGATTTTTTCATCAGCCATTACACCGGCAATGACAAGCGGTCCGAAAAAATCTCCCTTCCCTGATTCATCTGTTCCTATGTGCGTTATAAATTCCGCCATAACTTTATCTACTGTACCTGCATTTCTTTTTCAAACCCGAATAACGAACTTACCGATTCATCATCATGAATTCGTGCAATAGCTGCACCGAGAAGCGAAGCAACTGAAATCTGCTTAATCTTAGACGGCATTTTATCCATGTCAAGTGGAATTGTATTTGTCACAATGCATTCTTTAATAGGAGCATTTGCAAGCCTTTCTATAGCAGGACCTGAAAATACAGGATGAACAGCACAAACATAAATATCTCTTGCACCTTCATTTTTCAAAAGCTTTGATGCTTCACATATAGTACCTGCAGTATCAATTATATCATCGAACATGACGCATATTTTATCTTTAACTTCTCCGATAACATGCGATGCAATTGCTTCATTGTGTTTGTCTCTGCGTTTATCAATTATCGCAAGAGAGCATCCGATAGCTTTTGCGAAGTGTCTTGTTCTTTGAACTCCGCCTGTATCAGGGCTGACTGCAACCATATCATCCGGATTAATATTTAAACTTTTAATATAATTTGTCAAAATTGATGTTGCAAAAATATGATCAACAAGAATATTAAAAAATCCCTGAATTTGTCCTGTATGCAAGTCCATTGCAAGAACTCTGTCAGCACCTGCTGTTGTCAATAAATCCGCAACGAGTTTAGCTGTAATAGCTTCACGTCCCGAAGTTTTTCGATCCTGTCTTGCATAGCCGTAATAAGGAATGACAGCAGTAATTGTTTTGGCACTTGCACGTTTAAAAGCATCAATTATAATAAGAAGTTCCATCAAATTCTCATTAACAGGATTGCATAAAGGCTGAATAATAAAAACATCGTCACCGCGCACGCTCTCTTTTACCTGAACATAAATTTCCCCGTCGGCAAAATTCTTGACGATCATAGGACCTATGGATGTCCCCAGATAATCAGCTATTTCCTGAGCAAGTTTTATATTAGAACGACCTGAAAACAACTTGATATCATGTGTCGGATTTATTGCCCGTTCCAACTGCGGGAATACTGATTCTGCAACCATTCTAATTCCTTTCAATTTTAATTTGACGGCATTTATATTATATGCTTTTTAAATATTTACCTCAATATTTTTTTAAGTAATATTAATAAAATACGAAAATAAAAATTTTTGACAGTTTTTTATAAAATATTATAAATCTATTAAAGTAAAATCTTCCGGCAAATCTTTCATAATCATTTCCAGAAACTTTTCAGGTTTTATATCATAAGCCTGTGCCAATTTAATAAAAGTTGTTAACTGGGGATCTTTCATACCGCGTTCAATTGTACTCAAAATTGATGTAGAAATATCGTTTTCACTTGAGACTATGAACTGGCTTTTCTCTCCGCGGAGCTCACGTGCATGCTTTGCAAGTTTTTTTAATATTAACTTTTTCTTATCTGTAATTTGCATTTTTTTATTTTATATGTATAGTTAAGGTATCGCTTTCGCGAACAAGAGAGGAATTAGGATAATATTTTTTATGCAAAAGAATAAAAAACTTATACTCATGGATTTGGACGGGGTTTTAAATACTTATAAAAGTGATTATTGCGAAAGCTTCATCCCGCCTGTAAAAGAAGGTGCAAAAGAATTTCTGCGTAAATTATCAGAAAAATATGATATTAAATTATTTACAACACGCAACAAACTTCTTGCATCTATCTGGATTTTAGAAAACGATCTGGGAGATTTCATATCAGGAATTACAAATGTTAAAGAGCTTTGCTGGCTTTTTGTCGATGACAGGTGCATAAGATTTGACGGAACATACGAAAATCTTTTTAACGAAATTGAAAATTTTAAAGTCTGGTATAAAAAATAAGTAATATACAACTTTACATCCAATATACTAATATTGTCATATAGTACCCTTGATCCGTGTTTTAGCTTCTCCTAAAAAGATCCTGAAACAAGTTCAGGATGACAGGTAAAGTTGTTTAGTACAAAGTTTTGTATTAGCCAAAAAATTAATTGTTAATTTTTGGTTAATAAAAACAGGTTTCTTTCAAAACAGAGTAATAATATAAATGTAGACGATAAAGGTAATTGAAAGGAAGTGTTATTTATGAAATTTTTAGTTAGAAAAGCTCCGGAAAATTTTATAAGAACTGTAAATGACGAAATCAGCTCTTTATTAAACAGACATTTTGACAGCTACTTCCCGGAAGCAGCTTACTGGGAAGAAATGGATAAATTTTCAATGCCTGTAGAAATGAGTGACAAAGGCAGAGATTACGAAGTAAAAGCAGAATTGCCGGGTGTAAAAAAAGAAGATCTGGATATCGACATTGACAAAAATTATATTGTAATTAATGCTAAAAAAGAAGAAGAAAAAACAGAAGATGATAAAGCTTACAAAAAATCAGAATTCAGGTACGGTGAATTTTCTAGAACTGTTTATTTTCCGGAAGAAATTGATGTTGACAAAACAGATGCTAAACTTGAACACGGTGTATTAAAAATCCATGCACCTAAAAAATATGCAGATAAAGAAGCTAAAAAGAAATTAACCGTAAAATAAAGCATTTAGCATTGAAAAAAAAGAGACAGACCAAAAATCTGTCTCTTTTTTTCTTTACATTATAAATCCCCTGCAAATTTGCTTTTTATAATTCTAATTTATTTATCCAATCTTGAATTTCAGAATCTTTTGCGGAATTTTCATAAGATGTGTAGCCTTCTGTTACTTTTGCACCGGGCGCTGATTTCTGCACATCAGCATAAGTTGATGCTGCTCCGCCTCCCCCGTGTGTACAGAAAGGAACAATTGTCTTGCCTGCAAAATCATTTTTACTCAAAAATGTTCTGACAGGAGAAGCCATTGTGTACCACCAGACAGGGGTTCCCACAAATATTATATCATAATCTTTTACGTTTCCGTTGTCGACAAGTTCAGGTTTTATATCCTTTTGTTTTTCTTCCTGTGCAAGTGCTACAACTTCATCATAATTTTTTGAGTACACTTTTTTAGGAACTATTTCAAATATATCGCCCTTTGTTATGTTTTGAATTTTTTCAGCAACTTTTTTAGTATTTCCTGAATAAGAATAGTAAGCTATCAAAACTTTTTTATCACTCATATCAATCTCCTTTCCTATACTCATTTGATTTAAGAATAAATATCCTGCAGCTGCGGCGATGACCAGAATTCCAGCAATTATTAACGCAAAATTTTTCATAGTTTACCCATACCTTTATAAAATACATTGATATTATAAAACCTGATAGCAACTATCAGTCAAGTGATTGAATATTTAAATTAAACTTTTGATACAGTCTTTCCAAAAACAACTTTGCAGCCGGAGAAAATATCTGATGTTTTTTCCAGACAATATCAAGTCCCGATTCCAGCTTCGGGCTGAGCGGTATGAAGCATAATTCACTCTCTCCGGTAGTATTTACAAGTTTATCAAGAGTAACTGCACATCCAATACCTGCTCTGACCATAATTGCAGCATTATACACAAGATTATAAGTCGCAGCTATATTCAAATTTTTAAATTCACTGCCAAACCAGTCCAAAAATCCGCTTTGACCTGAATACTTTTCAGACATTTGTCTAGATGCTATAACAGGAACGGATTTTAAATCATCCAGCATAATTTTTTCTTTTTTTGCAAGAGGGCTGTCCTTCCGCACAATAACACCCCACAAATCTTTTTCCGGAAGTGTTATATTATCATATTTTGATAAATCAATAGGCTGTATTAAAACACCAAAATCTATCAAACCTTTATCAAGTTTTTCAATAACATCTTCTGCGTTCCCGCTATAAATATGAAATTTTATTTGAGGATATTCCATTCGTATATCTTTTATAACTTCTGCAATGTATTTCATTGAATCTGTTTCACCGCATCCTATATAAATATCACCGCCGATTATGTCATTTATAGAACTAAATTCTTCTTGTGTTTTTTCTACAAGAGAAACTATTTCTTCAGCACGCTTTCTGAGCATCATCCCTTCGGGTGTAAGAGTAACTTTATATTTTCCGCGCACAAGAAGTTTTTGCCCGAGTTCTTTTTCCAGATCCATAAGCTGACGTGACAGAGTAGGCTGCGTCAGATGCAAAGAATTTGCAGCTCCTGTAATGGTACCTTCTCTGGCAACAGTGAGAAAATAACGCAAAACCCTGAATTCCATACAACCTCCTTATAAAAAATATTATAATTTCTAAATATGCCTGTCAAGTATTTTTTATTATGTAATATAAGTATTTGCTATTCGATATAAAACAGCAATAATATAAACAATATAAGTATAAAAATTCAAAGGAGTAAAAAGTTGGAAATAATAAGAGTAAATACCCCGAGAGGACTTGAATTAAAAGGGGCGATATGGGGTGATAATACAATGGACACGGTTGTTGTAATGATGAGCGGCATTTGCTCAAATGTGTTTCAAAATGATCTTTTGACAGCCACAGGAGAACTATTAAGCGCCAACAATATTGCTTTTATAACAGGTCATGCAATGGATGCTTTTTCCTGTATTGCATACTCTGACTTTTCAAGCGGAAAACAAAAATATACAGGGGTTGTCTATGACGATTTCAGTCTTGCTTTTGAAGATGTTGAAAGTTACGTCAAATACGCAAAAGAACTCGGATTTAAAAATATAATTCTTGCAGGGCACTCTCTCGGCTCAAATAAAATTATCAACTATTTAGGCAATACTTCTGACAATTTTGTCGATTATTTTATTGTCAGTGCACCGGTCGATTTAGCACACTGGTTTAATGTAATGCCAGATGTAAAAGAGTGCATAAAACTTGCTCAAAAATTTGAGGCAGAAGGCAGAGGGGGAGAAATTCTTCCATACCTTTTCGGCGGTTTTTCTCCTATGTGTGCTGACAGCGTATTGGATTTTTACAATGCTTATAATCTTAAAAACTGCCCTGTAATAAGTAATGAAGGTGAAACAAATTCGCTCTATAATATTAAAATAACAGGCTCCTTTGTAATCGGAGAAAAAGACAGCCTGACAAATGGTGATGCGAAAGGATTTATGGAAAAAATAAATTCACACTGCAAACATCCCGAAAATAACAGGGTAATAGTAGTTCCGGAAGCATCACACATTTTTTACGGCAAACACAAAGAATATGCAGCAGTAATTCTTGAATGCACAGAAAAATACATTAAATCAAGAGTGAAAGATTTAATATAAAGATTTACAGATCAACATCTGATTCTTCAATAGGAGCGCCTATCACACGTTCAAGTTCAGCTGCGTTTATATTGTAGTTCAATAAATTTGAATAATAATCAAGCTGCGCGTTAAGGTAAGAATTTTCAGCATCCTTAAATTCAATTGCATCACCCAGACCTACCTGATAACGTCTGAAAGCTTGATACTGTCTTTCTTTTGCCTGCTGAAGAGCTAGTTTTGAAACATCAATACTGTCATGCGAATTCAAAAGATTAATATACGCACTCTTTACTTCCAAATAAACATTTTGTCTCTGTTGTTCGTAATCAGCTACAGCTTTTTTGTAAGAAGCTTTTGCCTGATCAACCTGTTTTTTTAAGAGCATAAGATTTAAGGCATTATAATTCAATTGTACACCGAATTGATAACCGTAATCACTGTCAATTTGACGTCCGCCCTGATTATAAGAACCAAATGCCGACACATCAGGAGTAAATGCTCGCTTGGCGCTTCTAACATTTAATTCTGCAGCATCCATAAGTTTTTTTGAAGCTAAAAGGGCAGGTCTTGAAGCCTGAGCAGTTTTAAGCAAATCCGGAAAATTTACATTATAAGCTTTAGAATTAAGTTTATCTTTCAAAATAACATTTTCCAGCTCCGGAATCCCGACAGCATTAGCAAGTTCTGCCGCTGCAAGCTCCAGAGTATTTTTGGCCTTAATCAGATTAACTTTCGCATTACCGAGGTTATATTCAGCAGTAGTTACATCAATTTTGGCTTTACGGCCGATATCATACTGTGCTTTTGCCTGTTTATACTGAAGCTCAAAATCTTTTACAGTATCTTCATAAACTTTTTTCTGAATTTCTGCAAAAACAAGATTGTAATAAGCAACTTTTACATTATAAATAACAAGTTCAATACTTGTTTCAGCATCATATCTTGAGGATTCATAAGTCCTTTTTGCAGAGTCAGCAGTCGCTTTAGTTTTACCAAAATCAAACAATAACATATTTGCAGACAATGTCGGCATATAATACATATTATATTTCTGAGACATCATTCTTGCATAAGAACTGTTCATTGTCATAAGCGTATCATTTCTGGAATAGCTGACACCTGCGCTCAAAGTCGGAAAATAATTTGCCCAGGCCTGTCCGATCATTGTTTTATAAATTTCAGCATTATTTATAGCAGACATAATTGTCGGATGATGGGTTATCGCAAGCTTTATACAGTCGCTGAGCGTAACTTCGCCGTTCATATCAGAATATTCTATCTGGCTGTTGATAACGGGGAATTTTGTTTCATACATTCCCTCTGCTTCTTTAGAAGATTCCCATTTATGTATTGCATTTTCTTTATCTTTTTTAATTTCGCGTTTAATATTAGTTTTTTTATTGTCGGGTTTTACAATCTCAACTTTTTCTTTCTCTTTTTTGTCAGCTTTGTTTTTGCCAAACCAGCCCTTTGCAAAAACTGCATTTGATGAAATCGAAAGAATTGAACATATTAAACATATATTTACAAACTTTTTCATTTAACCGAAATCTCCAAATCTTTTTCCGTAATTTCTTTTTTAGGGAACAAATCAACAAATTCCTGAACAATAACATAGAATGCCGGAGTCAGTACAGCACCTAAAGTTGCTGCTGCAATCATACCGCCGAAAACCGTAGAGCCTACAGAAATTCTGGAATTTGCACCAGCGCCTGCCGCAAAAAGCATAGGCAGAACACCGATGATAAATGCAAGTTCCGTCATCATAATTGCCCTGAATCGCAACCTTGCAGCTTTTATAGCAGCTTCTTTTACCGGAAGCCCGTGTTTTTCATGTTCTTCTTTTGCGAACTCAACAATCAAAATTGACTGTTTTGCAGCAAGACCGATTAACGTAATCATACCAACCTGTGAATAAATATCAAATGACTGGTTAATCATCATCTGGAATATTAACGCACCGAGAGCTGCAATAGGAGATATTAAAAGTACGGCAACAGGTATTGTATAACTTTCATAAAGTGCAACAAGGAAGAGGTACACGAAAATTAATGCCATACTTACAATAATTAAAGTTTGTCCCGAAGCCTCTCTTTCCTGTGCGGATGTACCTGACCAGTCATAATTCATATCAGAAGGCAGAACCTGTTTCGCAACTTCTTCCATAGCATTCATCGCATCGCCGGAACTTTTACCTGCCCCCTGCTGACCTTGAATTTGTACGGATTTATACTGGTTATACCTTGTAATTGATGCTGTGCCCACGGTTTGTCTGAGTTTTACAACAGATAGAATTGGCACCATAACACCGTTATTATTTTTTACATATATTCCCGACAAATCCGTAGCTTTATCTCTAAATCTACTTTCCGCCTGCATTTGAACTTTAAATACCCTGTCATATTTATTAAAATCATTTACATAATATGTTCCGAGCATAGATGAAAGGGTAGAATATAATTCATCAAGATTAATATTTTGCGCCAGAGCTTTTTCATAATCAATATCAACAATATACTGGGGAACATTAGCCTGAAATGTTGTATTAACACTTGACAATGCTGGATTTTGATTGGCTGCCGCAACAAGTTTATTTGCCCAGCTTTCCATTTCCTGCGGAGTGTATTCACCTTGAGAAAGCATCTGGAACTCAAAACCACCCATCATACTCATACCGTTAATAGCAGGAGGAGAAAATGCTTGAATTTGAGCTTCTTTAGTGTTTGCGGCAACGACCCTCACTTTATTTAAGACTGCAACGTGTGACAAATCAGTAGGTTCACCTTTTATTTTTTTTACAACCCATTTTACAGGGTTCATTTTTCTTTCGCTGTAATCCAGAAGCTGTATGATAACATTTGCTGAGTTTACCGCACCGTCACCGCCGAATACCGTCAACTTTTCAGGATTAACACCCGGAATATCCCTTATTTCATCAACAAATTTTCTTGCAACAGTTTCGGTTCTGGACAATGATGCACCATCAGGCAGAGTAATACTTGCAATTAAAACCCCTTGATCCTCATCAGGAATAAAACCTGTAGATATTGTTTTAAAGCATAAAAGAGTTAGTAAAACTATACCTGCATAAAATATCGCAACAAGTTTTTTGTTATAAACAAACTTATGCACATATTCCATATAAAAGTCTTCAACTTTTGTAAAAATCTCATTGAATTTTACAACGATACCGGAAGTTCTTCTGCCGATTCTTTCCTTAATTTTTTCAATATGATAAAGAAAAGGAACTTTTGAATAATCGTGTTCTTCTTTTTTATGTCCTAAAAAATGCGAACACATAGCAGGTGATAATGTCAATGCACATATTGCGGATATTGCAATAGAAACAGCAATACAAACGGCAAACTGTTTATACATAACCCCTGTCATACCTGTCATAAATACAATAGGGACAAATACTGCCATTAAAACAAGAGCCATGGCAACAAGTGCAAAACCTACTTCTTCCATAGTAAGCTGGGTTGCGATAATCGCAGATTTTCCTTCTTCAATATGACGTTTAACATTTTCTATTACAACGATGGCATCGTCAACAACAACACCTACCGCAAGAACAAGAGCAAATAACGTCAACAAATTAATTGTCATCCCCATAGCCTTCAGCGCAAAGAAAGTTCCTATTAACGAAACCGGAATCGTTGCACAGGGTACAAGTGTTGCCATACCGTCGCCTAAGAATAAAAATATTATTATTACAACAATTAAACCTGTCAAAAGAATAGTAAATTCAACTTCCTTCATTGATTCATGAATAAAATCAGCGTCATCTTTAACATAAAGAATTTTAATTCCGTTAGAAAGTCTTGAATTCATCTCATTAACCTTTGCCTTAACAGCTTTTGAAAGGTTAATAATATTCGCATCGGGAAGCTGTGAAATTACAACAACGGCAGAAGGCTTACCGTTAACAAGACCCAGATTTGAATAAGATTCTGCCCCTAATTCAACACGGGCAATATCTTTTATTTTAACATTTGATCCGTCAGTATTTGAACGGATAATTATATTTTCAAATTCTTTAACATCATCAAGCCTGCCCGGAGTTTTCAATGTAATTTGCAAAGCCTGAGCTTCATCAGTCGGCAGCGCACCGAGTGCACCTGTTGCAACCTGTGTATTCTGATTTTTTATTGCATTTTTTACTTCCGTTGTAGAAACATGCAGCCCAGCCATTTTTTGAGGATCAAGCCAGATACGCATTGAATAATTACCGCCGCCGAATACCATTACATCAGCAACACCTTCAACACGCTTTAATTCATCTTTTATATATATAGAACCGTAGTTTGTCAAATCCAGCTGCGACCAGTTGCCTGATTCTGGATAAAGTGTTAAAATGATAGCACCTGCACCAGATGATCTGCTTATTGCGGTAACACCCGTTCTTTGGACTTCTTCAGGAAGCTGCGACTGAACCCTCTGGATTAAATTTTGAACATTCATCAGGTTAATATTTTTATCTGTTCCAACCTTAAAATATATAGTCAGGCTGTAACTGCCGTCAGTTGATGTTGAAGTCATATAAGTCATATTTTCAACACCGTTAAGTTTGTTTTCCAGAACTGTTGCAACCGAAGATTCTATAACTTCGGCACTTGCTCCCTGATAATTAGCAGAAACTCTTACCTGCGGAGGAGTTACATCAGGATAGCTTTCCTGTTTTAAGCTCAAAAGAGATATAAGCCCCAGAATCACTATACAAACAGATATTACCAGAGCAAATCTCGGTTTTAATATAAAAAAGTACAATTTATCTTTATCAAATATTTTTTTCATTAAACTACCCTGCTATTGTGCTTTTGCTTCCGTTTTTTTGACAGGCTTTAATTTCTGGCCTTCTGCTGCAATATTTTGGATACCTGATATAACAATAGTATCAGATAAATCTAAACCGCCTTCTACTATCCAGTTATTATCAATTACATCCGATACTTTTATATTTTTCTTAACGGCTTTATTATCTTCTACTGCCCAGACGTAATATCCGCTCATAGCATCGCCTTTTGTACAGGATTGCGGAACTGTCATATATTTTACAAGTTTAGGCGCCGTTATTTCTACCTTCATATAATCACCCGGAACAAGCCACATCTTTGAATTTTCAAAAGTTGCACGCATACTGACCGAGCCTGAATCCTTATCTATTTTATTATCTACAAAATTTACCGTACCTATTTTGTCATACCATGTTCCGTCATTAAATTGAACTTTTACCTGCGCATCTTTAAAACGGTTGCTTCCTCTCAAAAGTTTTACGAAATCATCACTTTTAAGACTAAAAGAAACATACACAGGGTCTACACTTGAAATATTTACAAGAGGACCGGATGTTGCCGTAACATAATTTCCTTCAGTTATATTAACTTTTCCTATTCTCCCGTCAATCGGAGATTTTATTGATGTATAACCGAGATTTACTCTTGCAAGCTCAAGCTGCTGGCGGGCTGCATCATACAGAGCTTTATTCTGGTTTCTGGAAGCTAAACTCTGATCCACATCCGAACGACTAATCAAGTCTTCTTTTATCAGTGCATTTGCCCTGTTTAATTCCTGCTGTGCATTTTTCAAAAGAGCACTGTATTGATTTACATTAGCAAGAGAATTATTAACCTCAATCTGATATTCACGGGGATCTATCTGGAACAAAAGCTGGCCTTTTTTTACAAACTGACCTTCTTTAAAATATTTTTTCAGCAAAAATCCGGGAACACGTGCAACTAAATCAATAGAATATTTTGCTTCTACACGTCCTGTTGCCTCAGCCGAAACATTAACTTCTTCTATATGCGGACTGCCTACTTCTACTTCTTTAGGCATTTTCATTGCCTGCTGCTGAATTATACCCGAAATAAATCCGGATGCTTTATTATAAATTATCGGAACAATAATGACCAATAAAACCAGTACTGCCCATTGTTTCCTCGTCAAATTCTTAAATTTCATCATACTCTCCGCAAATCTTTTATTTAAACTTTATACAATTTATTGTAATTTAGTCCCCATGACTTGTCAATAAAATAAGAGACTTAGTCCATTTAATATCAACCTTATGAATTAGACAACCGTATAAAGAGTTTAGAGAATATTCAAAATATTATAAGAAAAAAGGAGACAAAATATGACAAATATGTTTTGCTATCAATGCGAACAGACTGCACACCAAACAGGATGTACGCTGACAGGAGTCTGCGGGAAAAAACCTGAGATTGCAAATTTACAGGATGAATTGATAAACAGCCTTATTGCTCTTGCTTGTAAAAATGAAATAAATAATGAAAATACCAGATTATTAATTGACGGACTGTTTGTAACTATTACTAACGTTAACTTTGATGAAAAATCAATCCGTGAATTTAAAAACAAAATAGAAGAAAAAATAAATTTTTGTTCTAATTTTGATATAAAAAATTTATGGAATAATAATGATTCAAATATTAAAAGTCTGAAATCACTTATTTTATTCGGGCTTAAAGGGATGGCTGCTTATACTCATCATGCAAGAGTTTTAGGTTATACAAATGAAGAAGTTGATAAATTCTTTTATGAAGCATTACAGGCAATCCCTGAAAATTTGTCTGTTGATGAACTTATACAGCTTGTTTTAAAAACAGGAGAAATAAATTTAAAATGTATGGAACTTCTTGATAAAGCTAATACCGAGACTTACGGAAATCCTGTTCCTACAAAGGTCAGCACAAATATTGAATCCGGTCCTTTTATTGTTGTGAGCGGGCACGATCTGCATGATCTTGCACTACTACTTGAACAGACTAAAGATAAAGGTATAAATATTTACACTCATGGAGAAATGCTTCCCTGCCATGCTTACCCTGAACTAAAAAAATATCCTCACTTAAAAGGCAATTTCGGCACAGCATGGCAAAACCAGCAAAATGAATTTAAACATATTCCAGCACCGGTGCTATTTACGACAAACTGCATCATGCCGGTGAAAGAAGAATACTCTGACAGAATATTTACAACATCAGTCGTAGGATATCCTGAGATGATGCACATTGGAGAAGACAAAGATTTTACCCCTGTAATTAATAAAGCATTAGAGCTTGGCGGATACCGTGAAGAACAAAAAATGACAGGAATAAACGGCGGTGAAATTTTAACAGTAGGTTTTGCCCATAACACGGTTCTTTCAAATGCCGATAAAATTATTGAAAATATTAAAACCGGAAATATCAAGCACATATTTCTTGTCGGCGGGTGTGACGGAGCAAGACCGGGCAGAAATTACTATACTGATTTTGTGAAACTTACTCCGTCTGATACTCTTGTTTTAACACTGGCCTGCGGTAAATTCAGATTCAACGATATAGATATTGGAGAAATTAACGGAATTCCAAGACTTCTCGATATGGGGCAATGCAATGATGCTTATTCAGCTGTTAAAGTTGCAGCAGAACTTGCAAAAGCATTTAATTGTACATTAAATGATCTGCCGCTTTCGCTTGTTTTATCATGGTATGAACAAAAAGCAGTATGCATACTTTTAACCCTTTTATATCTTGGGATTAAAAATATAAAACTGGGTCCTACATTACCGGCATTTATATCAGAAGATATACTTAAATTTTTATCAGACAATTTCCAAATAAAACCTGTAACAACTCCTGAAAATGATTTGAAAGAAATTTTAAACACTTAATATTATTTGTGCTAAATTAAAATTATGCCAGAAATATTATGCTTCGGAGACAGCAACACATACGGCTATAATCCGCATAACGGAAGCAGATATGACAAAAATATCCGCTGGACAGGCATACTGCAAAAACTGTGCGGTAGTAATTACAATATTATTGAAGCCGGCGGAAACAACAGAACAGCATATACTGACAGCCGCGACGGCGAACAGTTTACAGGTTACAAAATTCTGAAAAAATATTTAAATATCAGTTATGCTAAAATAATTCTCGCAATTGGCATAAATGATCTGCAAAAATTTTATAATCCTTCTCTTGAAGAATTTGAAAAAGGAATACAATCATTTGTGTCTCTGGCTGTTGAAAAAGCTCCCGAAAGCGAAATCGTTATTCTGTCACCCTCACACATACGGAAAAATATTTTAAACAGCAATTTCAGATTTCTTTTTGACGAAAACGCTGTTAAAAAATCAAAACTAATTACACCTGTTTATGAAAAAACGGCAAAAAACTTCGGCTGTAAGTTTCTTGATTTAAACGAAATTGTTAAAACATCAGATGCGGATGGTCTGCACTATGAAGCAGATGAACACAAAATAATAGCCGGAAATGTTATTAAACTTATCTGCCCTGAAAGCTGATGTAAAAATCACTTATTTCCGTCAATAATTTTATATATGAATTTAAGTTGGTATAACACACTTAACAAGCCGCCCCTAACCCCTCCATCTGCGATTTTTGCACCTGCATGGGGAATTATTTATTCAATGATTTTTCTGGCATTTTGCATTTTCATGCTTAATAAAACAGATAAAGATAAAAAATCTGCAATAGGATTTTTTATTATCCAGCTTTTACTCAATTTTAGCTGGAGTCCAGCATTTTTTTACCTGCATAATTCAATACTAAGTCTCGTTATAATAATCCTGCTCATAATCTTTTTGATTTTGACAATTAATTCATTTTATAAAATTTCAAAAATATCTGCATATCTGCTTATTCCTTATCTTCTCTGGATATGCTTTGCAGCGTATTTAAATTTTGGAATTATGATACTTAACTAAAAGTGCAATCTATCATTCAGACATTTTTTATAGACAATTCCACTACTTTTGAATAAAATAAATCTGTAGGATAAGCTCACGCTTTCAGCAGGCACACACAATTAGTGAAGAAATTGGTCGGAAAGGATGGCACTATGGTTAGACTAATAATAATGCTATTACTGGCATTTGCAATAGCAGTAATAGCATCTAAAGTCTAAATTGTAGGAGTGAAGATGAGCCTTTAAGAAAACCAACACTTATTCTTATTGGCTCTTCCTACATATATATTATTTACGATTTTTATATATTTGTCAAGTGTTGTCTTACTTCAACAAAAATTAACCTGATATATAACACTTATGCATAATTCTTTTCTTATCAAAAAATGTTTTAATTTTTATATGAAAAGAATTTTATTTATATTACTGGCAATATTTTTGCCGCAGCTTTCAACTCTTGCAGAAGAAATTCATTTTGATAATGAAATTTATAAGCTTAAATACAGTGCAATTGCACCTCAAACAAAAGGGTATGGAAACGAATATTTCAGAAATACCGAAAATGTAGGAAACTGGACAAAAATGATAGGAGTTTATTATTACCCTGAAGTTTCAAACCCGATAAAATATGCACAAGATTTTGATAAAACAGTTGAAAATACGGAAAACAGCGTACTTTTAAAACTTATAGAAAACAAAAAAGCAGATAAGGCTGCAATAAGTTTTCTTGTAAACGGATGTGAAAATGCTAAGAAATATTTTGAATATGACATATACAGATTTGAAAAAAATCCAAACAAAGGCATGATGGTCTTAAAGTTCGCTGTGAAGCACTACTTCACGAATACCTCAGAAATAAATGCCATTGCAGAAAATATTAAGAAAAATAACGATAAGTATCTCGAAACCATTATCACATCGCCGATACCGCTTCTCATAGAGAAAAATATTTGCATTCACGAATGAGATATCAATATTATTGACATATTTATTTAAAGACTTTATTATGCTGTTATGGTAGTTGAAGATGTAACCAGAGTAAAAGATTATTTAAACAAGACCAAACTGGCATCTCTTGATTATGTTATTAATCCATATGTAGGCTGTCCGAATAAGTGTCTATACTGCTATGCTGCTTATATGGCAAGCTTCAGCAAACATTCTGAACAATGGGGTGAATTTATTGATATAAAAAGAACTCCTAAAAAAATTAATATTTTTAAAATTAAAAATAAAAAAGTTATGATAAGCACTGTGACTGATCCGTACAATTCATCTGAACAAAAATACGGTGTTACAAGAATGATTATGGAACAGCTTGCCAAATCAGAAGCTTTTATAAGTGTTGTGACAAAATCACGGCTTGTTTTACGGGATATAGATCTTTTTAAAAAGATGAAAAACGTTGAAATTGTCATATCATTCAGCACGATTGACGAAAACATAAAAAACAAACTGGAATTAAATTCTTCATCTATCGCGGACAGAATTGAAACATTAAAAGAATTAAAGCATAATAATATAAAGACAGTTGTTTTTATTTCTCCGATAATTCCGGGCATTACGGATTTCAGGAGTATCATAGAGGCAACAAAAGACTTTGCGGATGAATACTGGTTTGACAGATTAAACCTGCGAAGCAGCTTTAAAACTAAAATGTTTAATTTTATAAATCAGGAATATCCTGCTTTAAAATCACTATATGACTATATATATAACCAAAAAAACTATAATTATTTTGATGATGTGAATACTGAAATCTCTGACTACTGCAGAAAAAATAATATAGTTTACAAAAATTTTTCTGCCGGCACATAAATTGCTTCTTGACCAAAATAAATAAATCTTTTGCCGGCTTTTCCTAAATATTAAAATGTCATTGATAAAAATACATCAATGACATTTTTCATTATCTAATTATTACTTATGCGAAGCTAAATTTAATCTTTTTTACTTTGTTTTTTATACATTGAAAAACCACCGCCTGCAGCTGCAAGAATTCCTGCCGTAATCCAGAAAGGTTTAAAAGATTTTGCTTTTTTAAATCCGTTTTCTACACCTTTAGCCCCGATCAGTTTTACCGTATCGTCATCAGCAGTTTGCTCAACGGCCTTTTGTACTGCTGCTTCGGGTTCTTTTTCTATTAGAATATCTCTGAATTTTATAATTTTGGCATACAAATCAGGATAAAATTTGTCATATCCTTTAGCTTTAAAAATACGTTCCATTGAATCCATTATGTTAAATCCGAAACCTTCATGAAGTGAATTCTGGTAGGCTTTTTTATAATCATACGGAACACGTCTTCTGAAATTTGTTGCGGAATTAGGATCATGTTCATTGTAGCGTTCTTCTCTGCCGAACACATCCATAAAGAAATAATGAATATTTTTTGCGCCCATAATCTCTGCAAATTTTGCTTTTGAGTAAGTCACCGGATTTTGGAGTTCTTCCGGTTTCATTTTTAAAATTTTCGCAAGTGGTTTTATAGAATCTGTTTTATGCTCTTTATTATTCTCTGCCATAAAATCAGGCATTCCCTTTGCTATTTGTTTTAATGGCTGATGATCATGATTGCCCGGTCCTATAGAAAAAGTATCAGGAGACCAGCCGTAAATATTTCTGAATGCATGACAGCTTCCCCATTTTCCATGCATATAAACAGCTGAATATGATTTTACCCTGTTTTTCAAAGGATCAATAAGTTCACGGCTGCCGGTTTTGAATATTGCGAATTCATCTCCACCGGCTTCTGTCTCATAAACAAGATTTTTAAGATCAAAATTGTCTCCTTTTACTTCCCTTACCCATTTATCAATATTGTCGACAAGCGCGCTGCCGAGATATTTTTTATTTTTATTCAGCACTTTTGTCTCTCCTTTCGGAGTCATGATTGGAGTTATATAATTCCAGCCAACATCAAATCTTATAACATCATAGCGTCTTGCCATAAGCTGAACTTTTGCTTTAAACAATTTATAAGCATCGCTTGATTCATCCAAAATCTTATCATAATCAAGGCTTGGAATGCCCCATAAAGGAAGTCCGGTATAATAACCTGCTTTAAATGCTTTTGGAAATGCCGCGACTTCATCATCAGAAAAATTAATCAAACAATCCCCGCATAATTTTATCCCTCTGTCATTCAAAAGTTTTTTCCCTTTAGCAAGATGTTTTTCAGCTAAAAATTGTTTGAATTTAAAAAATTCCTGATTTTTTTCAGCTTTTCGAGGAAAATTCAGCCAGAATTCATTATCTTTCACGAATTTTTTGTATTCCTGCTTCATTTGAGATTTATCATCTAAATTTTTAAATCTTTCAAAAGCTTTTTTTAAAATATTGTCCTGAGTACTGCCGGTTTCCATAGTATTTTCGCAATTAATAAATTCGTGTTTATTTTCTCTGTTATTCGCCTTTACTATTTGCTCAAATTCTTCTTTGGTTAAAAGTCCTGAATATTCTTCGGTTGTTAAAAGTTCAGGATTAATATTTTGATCTCCAAGAGCAAGTGCTGAGGCATCATAACTGCAGAAAAAATCATGATATTTTTTTATCTGGCCTGATGGAAGATCTTTAACAATATTAAAATCAAGATAGGTATGCATATAATCTATAAAGTCAATTCCTTCTTTTGAAGTTAAATGCCCTATACCGGTGTCTTTGTTTTCAGAAACAGGCAGACTAGGCATTGGTATTATAAAAGCAGATTTGCCTGTTTGACCGGTAATTTTTTTTGCTTCCTTTAAAGTTTTCTTATACTCATCCACCTCGTCATTACGCAGAGAACGGCCAAAAGTCGTGTTTGAATTAATTCTTAGTACTTTCATTAAATTGCTAAACTCCTATTTTTATATTTAAAAGCACAAAAATGCAAATATTTCTTTTAGATAACTAATCCATGAGACCTCTTTTATGCTAACATAAAAATATAATTTTACAAAATAATGTTTAGGAGAAATTTTTTTATGAAAGTTTTATTATTTAACGGCAGTTCAAATGAACATGGATGTACTTATACTGCACTTGAAGAAGCTGCTTCATCACTTAAGAAGAACGGAATTGAGACAGAAATTATTCAGGTCGGGAAAAATGCAATCCGCGATTGTATCGGATGCGGAGGGTGCCGTAAAAACGGAGGCAAATGCGTTTTTAAAGACGATATCGTAAATGAAGTTATAGAAAAAGCAAAAGATGCTGACGGTTTTATTTTCGGTTCACCTGTATATTACGCGCATCCGAGCGGACGATTATTATCTTTTATGGATAGATTGTTTTATGCCGGCGGTGCAAATTTCGCATTCAAGCCGGCTGCTGCTGTGGTTTCTGCAAGACGTGCAGGCACAACCGCATCTCTTGATGCAATTACAAAACATTTTACGATAAATCAAATGCCTGTTATTTCGTCAAATTACTGGTGTATGACGCACGGTGCTCAAAATTCTCCCGAACAGGCAAAGCAGGATTTAGAAGGAATGCAGATAATGAGAGTTCTGGGCGGGAATATGGCATGGATTTTGAAATGTATTGAAGCCGGCAAAAAAGAAGGCATTTTCCATCCGCAAACGGAAGATAAGGTTATGACGAATTTTATCCGCTGAATTTGCTAAGCTTTTAAGGCTCTGAGAGAGTTTATAACGGCTAAAAGCGCTACGCCCGTGTCGGCAAATACGGCTCCCCACATTGTTACGATACCGAAGGCACCGAGGATTAAGAACAACGCTTTTATCCCCAGAGCAAATATTATATTTTGTTTTACAATACTCATTGTTTTTCTTGCAATGAGTATTGCTTTTGCAATTTTTGAAGCTTTCTCATCCATTATAACAATATCCGCACATTCTATTGCAGCATCAGAACCAAGACCTCCCATTGCAATCCCGACATCGGCTCTTGTTAAAACAGGAGCATCATTAATCCCATCGCCTGCAAATATTACACTTTTGTTTTTTTCTTTGTCTGCAATTAATTCTTCAAGCTTTTCAACTTTTTGTGCCGGAAGTAATTCTGCGTAGAATTTATCTATCCCGAGTTTTTGAGCAATATAATTTGCTGTTTTTTGAGAGTCTCCCGTGAGCATTACTGTTTGATTTGCGAATATTTTTAAATTATTAATTGCAAGTTTTGCATCTTCTTTCGGTTCATCGGATATTACTATATAACCTGTGAAATTTCTGTTTTTTGCTGTATAAACTATTGTTCCTGCACTGTCAATCTGAGGAAATTCTACATTAAACATTTTCATAAGATTAGAATTTCCAGCAAGAATTTCTGAGCCTTCAATGTTTGCTTTTACACCGTTTCCTGCGATTTCTTCAATTTCTTTAATTTTTTCCGAATCGATTTTTTCACCGTATGCTTCCTTTAAAGAAAGAGCAATCGGATGGCTTGAATAATTTTCTGCGTGTGCGCACATTTTCAAAAGTTCCTGCTCTGTTAGACCTTCCGGGTGAATTTCCGTTACTTTAAATGTGCCTTTTGTAAGTGTCCCTGTTTTGTCAAATACAACGGAATCAGGATTTGAAAGAGCTTCTATATAGCATGCGCCTTTTATAAGTATACCGTGCTTTGATGCTCCGCCGATACCTGCAAAAAATCCTAAAGGTACCGATATTACAAGCGCACACGGGCATGAAATTACAAGAAATGTTAATGCACGCTGAACCCAGATGCTGAATCCTGCATGTAAAATTAGCGGCGGGATAACGGCTAATATAAAAGCCCCTGCAACAACGGCAGGTGTATAATATCTGGCAAATTTTGTAATAAAGTTTTCTGCTTTTGCTTTTTTTGCCCCGGCATGTTCTACAAGTTCAAGAATTTTGGATACTGTTGATTCGCCGAATTCTTTTTCAACTTTTATTTTTAAAAGGCCGTTTGTATTTATACACCCGCTGATTGCGCTGTCTCCTGCCTTTAATTCTTTCGGAGCTGATTCACCCGTTAGAGCAGATGTGTCAACAGATGCATGACCTTCAATTACTGTACCGTCAAGCGGAATCTTTTCTCCTGTTTTTACAGTTATTATGTCGTCTTTTTTTACCTCTGCCGGGTTTACTTTGGTTAATTCCCCGTTAATTTCAATGTTTGCATAGTCAGGTCTTATATCCATAAGCCGAGAAATTGATCTTCTTGATTTTTCAACTGCTTTTTCCTGCAAAAATTCTCCGATTTGATAAAGTATCATAACCATAACTGCTTCCGGGTACTCTTTAATTGCAAAAGCCCCTGCTGTTGCTATAACCATTAAAAAGTTTTCATCAAACATATCTCCTTTGAATATGTTTTTAACAGCTTTAATTAAAACATCACCACCTGCAATTATGTATGCTGTAAGAAATATTATAACTTTTGCAATTCCTGCCGGCATTGCTGCAATAGCAAAAATAAATAAAATCAGTGCAAGTATAATTTTTACCAACTGCAATCTGTCATTTTCTTTTGAGTGTTCGTGATGATGGTGATGTTCGCACATATTAATAATCTCCTTAACGATTGAATGAATATTCAACTATCTATTAGTATTATAATTGAATAACCATTCAATTGTCAAGTGTATAAAATATTTTTGTTACAAAAATTTGACAATTGAACAATTGTTAAACTATAATAAAGTTATGGAAATTAAAAAGACAGACTGTGAAGCGATTAATCCTGAAATAGTTGAAAAAGTTATGCCTGATATGCCGGATTTGCGTGTTTTGTATGACTTATCGGATTTTTTTAAGGTTATGGGCGATAGCACAAGAATACGTCTTTTGTGGGCTTTAGAGGAAGCAGAGATGTGCGTTAATGACCTTGCGGTGCTTCTTGATATGACAAAATCGGCAGTTTCTCATCAGTTAAAAATCTTGAGAACGGCAAAACTTGTAAAGGCTGAAAAACGAGGGAAAAATGTTTATTATTCGCTGGCTGATGATCACGTAAAAGTTGTGCTTGAGATGGCGCTCGATCATATAAGAGAGTAGACCCTCTCCCTAACTCTCTCCCCAATGAGAAGAGAGGACAAAATTATATCCCCTCCCTTGAGGGGAGGGGGGAAGGGGGTGGGTGATTATGCAGAGCCAAAAAGATAAAATCAGCCCTCACCCCGTCCCTCTCCCATAGGAGAGGGAGTATTTTTGTCATTCTGAGCCGACAGGCGAAAGAATCCAGCCTACTATGGCTGACGGAGGGCAGGAAGCCCGGAAGGCAAGCTTGTATCAATAATAAGTTTTGCCTAATTCTACCAACACCGCTTTAAATGAAATTAGCCTGCCCTCCTGACATCCGAACCTCTGAACTTCTGGGCTTCTATTATAGGCTAGATTGCTTCGCTAACGCTCGCAATGACACGTAACTTTTATGCAAAGCCAAAGTTTCAAGTTAAGCGGCACGCTTCACATTTTTTGTTTAAGCTCGTTTTTAATATCGCTTAGAGGGCCGTTGTTCGGGGTTCTGATGTTGTGATAATAGTTTTTAGCAAACGTAAACGGATATTTTGGAAGCCACGTAAATTTTATAAAGATATTTACCGTATCTGCCCCCTGAGAAAGCATAAGTTCATCAATAGTTGCTTCGTGCGCGGGGGAAATTGAAGAGAAAACTTTTAAAAAGTAATCAGTGAAAGTAACGGCAGAATAACCTGAAGCTGTAACAGGATTTGTAATAAATTCTGTTACTTTAAAGTTGTCATCACCTTTAATATTTTTTACGTCATCGGGTAGCTGGAGTTCTCCGCCTGCGATTTGTTCTATTTCATACCACTGGCCGTTATATTGAATGCGCATAATATTGGGTTTTGGCATATAAATATCATCAAAAATATTATCAAGAATTACATTTCCGTTTCTGTCGCAGACACCGTATTTGTAGTTCTTTTTCGTAAGAAACATTCCGCCGAAAAGTATATCAATGGAAGAGTATTCAGGCGGTATAATTATTTCACCTTTTTCATTATAAATTGCAAAATTATTGCTGTTGCCGATTTTGAGGTATTTGCCTAAAATTCTGTCAACGTGTCTGTATTTAGGCTCAATAAGGTAGTTTCCGCTGTTATCTATAAGACCGTATTTTGTTTTTTTCAGAACAATCCATGAAGAATCACCGAGTCTTATCAACTTTTTATACTGCGGTTCTACAATTATATTTCCTGATTTATCCTTCAGCCCGAAAAGATTTTTTTCATTGCTGAATACTGTTAAATCAGACATTGATATGGAAGCTTTTATAGGCTCCTGTGCCGGTTCTTGCGCAAAAGAATATCCGTTTAATAATAAAATTATTGCTGACAGTATAAAAATTTTCTTCATAAATATATAATAGCATAAAATAATTTATGCTATTATATATTTAGGATGATTAAGATGAATTTAGATAAAAAAACAAAGATTGGAATATCTGTTGCTGCAGCCGTTGTTATACTCGCTGCGTCCCCGTTTGTTATTTATTTGAAAATTTTGCCTGCTGCAGTTTCAAATGAGCATGTAATAAATTTTGTTGAAAAAACTCTATATGATATGGCAGGTTTGAGACTGGATATTAAAAATCCTGTTTTAAAAACCTCTTTTAAGCCTGAAATCGCTTTTAAAGTTGATGAATTAACTCTGGCAAACAAAGGGGCAAGCCTTTTGGCAGTTGAAAATTTTGATACTGAAATCTCATTCAAAGAAATTTTTGATAAAAATATTATTGTAAAAAAATTGGGTGCTGATTATATTTTTGCAGATATAAATAATCTTATGGCCCTTGCTCCGAAGCAGAAAGAACAAAAAGAAAAAGAAAAAAGCGAGTGGAATTTTGACTTTTTTGATTCACTGCTTTACATAAAAAAATCGTTGTTTCTTTATAAAGTTGAACCCGAAACTTATATTTCTCTAAAAGCTGATGATATTGAAATTGATAACACTCAAAAAGCTATGAGATATATACGTTTTAATATTACATCGGATATCAAAAAAGCCGGAAAGAGCATGTATATCAATATAGCAGACCGAAATTCCGTCTATATCAAAGATAAGGCTCTGCATATTGATAAGTGTATGCTGACAGTTAATAAATCAAAGATTTATTTTAATGCATTTGCAGCAAGAAAGAAAAATTCTTATCTTGAAATTTTTACGGATAAAATTCTTGTAGGAGATGTATTAGAACTTATCAATTCGCAGATAATTGAAAATAATTTAAATGAACCTTTAGCATTTTTCAAGGATTTGAAGGGCGATTTTAATTTTAATATCAAACTTACAAAAAAAGATTTGAACGGTGTTGTAAACCTTAATAAAATTTCTTGCAAACTTATACCTGTTGACAATATTCCTCTGATGCTCGAAAAAGGGCAGATTGTTATGGGCAAAAAAGATATAGTTGTTAAAGATTTCAAAGGTTATTACAACAATAAAAAAGAAAACAGCATTGAAATGGAAGGTACCGTTAAAGATTACCTGAAAACCATTGATACTAATTTGATTGCACGTGCTGTTGTTACTAATGATTTTGCTCAAAATCAGTTTTCTAATATGGTCGGGATTCCAATTACCCTTACAGGCGGCTCGACAAAAACAAGACTTGATATCAAATCGATAAATAACAAAATTGATCTAAGATGGCTTTTCGGACTTAAACCGGGGCAAGACCTTTTGATAGACGGTGCGTCTTTAACTCCGAATAAATTTATCAGGGGCTTGAATGCGGATATGCATTTTGAAGGGAATATATTTGATATCAAATCAGTTGATTATTATATTGTTCCTGACAGTTTTTCAATCGAACAGAAGAAAAATGCAAAACCTGTCGTTAGTGTTGCAGGAAAAATAGATGTTTCAACACCTGTTCCAACCGTACAAAATATGGGGTTTGAAATTCCTAATCCTCTTCCGAGCGAATTTTTGAATGTTTTAATCGGTCAAAAACTCTTTAAAAACGGGAAAATAGCAGGTAATATGGAATTTGTAAATACGGGGAAATATCCTGTATTAAACGGCAGACTTACAATGGATGATGTTAGAATACCTTCCCAGCGAGTTTATTTGAAGCACGGTGAAATGAATACTTCAAACGGTCTTTTAAACCTCGCGGCTGAAGGAAGATATAGACGTTCAGCTTACAATTTTGACGGAAGCCTTATTAATGAAATTAAATTTCCTGTTGTTGTAAAAGATGTTAATTTAACTGTTGATGACGTGGATGTTGAAAAATTTATTGCATCTGCAAATAATCAGAATTCCGAGGCTGTAAAATCCGATAAGTTTGATGTAAAAGCTTCAGGAGAAGCAGTTGACGATGATGACAACACTCCGACATTTGATATCGGTAATTTTGTTGTTGAAAACTGCGTGCTCCATATTTTGAAAGGGGCTTATAAAGATATAAAATTTGAGGATGTAAAAGCAACGCTTTCTCTTGATAAAAACAGCATTTTAAATATGTATTCAAACAGGTTTGCGATTGCAGAGGGGCATTCTTCAGCTAAAATTAACTGTGATTTGAAAAAACATAAATATAATGTTATTCTCGGGATTAAAGATGTAAATTCCGATTTAATGGCAACGACTATTCTTGCTTTGAAAAAAGAAATAACCGGCAAAGCCAGCGGACTTATTTCTTTGAATACGGATGATTCATTAAAGCTTAACGGTTCGATTAAATTCGTGGTGAAAGACGGTACAATTCAAAAAGTCGGGCTTGTTGAATATATTTTAAAATTTGCCGCATTATTCAGAAATCCGCTTGTAATGATCAGCCCCTCAACATTCTCTGATCTTGTTAATATTCCTGAGGGAAATTTTGATAAGATTAACGGTGATATACGGATTAAAAATAATGTGATTGAAAATATGATGATAAAATCATCAGCACCACAGCTGAGTTCTTTTATTGTAGGGCGCTATGATCTTGAAACAAGAGATGCAACTTTGAGAATTTACACAAAATTCAGCAACAGAAACAAAGGGTTCGGCGGATTTTTAAGAAATATATCACTTAACAGTCTGGCAAACAGAATGCCTTTGAGCAGCAGTAATGACAGTAATTATTATGCAGCGGAAATATCGCAGCTTCCGCCGATAGATGCTGATGAAAAAGACTGCCAGATATTTTTAACAAAAGTTGACGGCGATGTCGAGCATAATAACTTTATTTCATCATTGAAAAAGATTAAGTAATTTTATTTTATAAATTATCATTTACAGTTGTAAAATCTTTACCGCCGACTGCTTTGTAAATATCGACCGTCGAGATAAGATAATTTACCTGATTATTTACTTTGTCTTTATCGGCTACAATGAGCTTTTCGCTATCTTTCATCAAATCAAGATGTGATTTTGCACCGATATTGAATTTTTTGTCAGCCAGTTTATATTTTTCATTTTCAAGATTGTACCGTTTTACGCTTTCTTTATAATTTTT
>CALURE010000003.1 GCA_944323095.1 Candidatus Gastranaerophilales bacterium | reverse complement strand
CACTACGTTACAAGAGGCCCGCTTAAAATCTCTTGAAGCAAAATTAAAATAATGTATTTTCGTGAAAAATACGCGAAAACCAAAAATAATATATTAAGCCGCAAGGCTTACTTTCATTCCTTCTCCCGCAAAATGCGGGAGTTTTCCTTGCTATATTTGAATTATTATGATATAATGCTGTTAAGAAAGCGGAGAGATTATGAATTTACTATATATATTTACTGATATTCCTATCCTGATTGTACTTTTTACTTTTTTATTTTCAATTATTTATTGCTTGAAAAACTACATTTCTTTAAACAAAAAACTTAAAGTTTTGCTAAATTTCTTATCAAGATTTAAAAAAACGGATTTGAATTTCAGGTTTAAAGAAATTGACGAATGGATGTCTTTAAATCCTTATGTTTCTGCCCCTTGGCTGGAATTTAAAAATACTCTCGTTTTTTCTGAATCAGTTGCTCTAAAAGGAAAAAATAACGATTTAACTTATAAAGAAGTCTCATCAACTGTTCAGAATGTTCAAACCACAGTTGATCCTTTATATTTCTTTAATGAAGAAACACTTGTTACTTCAAAATTTAACAATAAATTTTTGCAGACAATTCCGACAATTCTGACAGGTTTCGGACCTTTGTTTACGTTCTTGAACATTGCAATTGCATTCGGTAAAATTGACTTTTCTTCACAGGAAAAAACAGTTGCTTCTGTTGCAGGTTTGATGTCAAGCATGCAGGTTGCAGCTCTTGTATCAGTTATTGCGGTTGGTTCTTCTTTAATATTTCTTATGATAGAACGAATTTTATTTCAAAAACTTTGCCACAGCCCGCTTGCAAAATGTGAAGATATGTTAGGGAAATTGTTTGATAATATTTCTTCTGAAAAATTCCTGCTTGAACTTTTGAAAGAAACAAAAATTCAAAATAATGCAATTTCAAATCTTATTGTTGCTATGCCGCAGCATTTTAAAGTCGCTCTTAATTCAAGTATTGCAAGCAACCTTGTTCCGTATCTTGAAAATTTGATTTTCGGTATAAATCAGGTTAACAAAAATATGAAAGAAGTTGCTAAAAACGGAGGTAAATCGGACGATGTCGATGATCTTTTCTAGTCGGGGGGGGGGCATCTTATGGCTTTAATGATGCGCAAGGCAAAAGCCGCGGAAGGTGATAATAACATTTTCTGGACGACAATGGCGGACTTGCTTTTAGGGCTTGCTATTATTTTTATGACTCTTTTTGTGCTTGCGATGACCGGCTTTACCCAGCAGGAGCTTGAGCAGAAAAAACAGCAGATTGAGGTTAATAAAGAGTTAATCGAAAACCTTAAAAAAGCAAATATTGAAGCGCAGGTGGATCCTATGACAGGGGATATAAAAATTTCTGATCTGGAGCTTTTTGAACTGAGCAGTTACAATCTTTCAGATAAGGGAAAGGCTTATCTTGATAAACTTGTTCCGATATATATTAATACAATATTTTCAAGAAAAGAATTAATTGATGAGGTAGAAAATATAATTATTCAGGGACATACAGACAGCCAATCTTATGCAGGAATTAAAAATCCTGATGAGCAGTTTATGAAAAATATGACTTTGAGTCTGCAGCGTGCCAATTCCGTTGCCGAATATATTTTTAAAACCAATTACGACAAACAATATAATGACAAGCTTAAAAAGATTATTGTTGTTGAAGGAAAAAGTTTTTCCGAACCAATTTTAGTGAACGGGAAAGAAGATTACAACAAGAGCAGACGTGTAGAAATGCGTTTGAAAGTTAAAAAGATGGATATAACGGAAATATTAACCCGCGGAGCACAGCATTTATGATAAAAGAAGATTTAATTCTTGAAACAATTAATATGATAAGGCTTTACAACCTTGATATAAGAACTGTCACCCTTGCTTTAAGTTTGAGGGACTGTGCCGATAGTGACATTAATGTGGTATGTGAAAATATTTATAATAAAATTACACACTATGCAAAAAATCTTGTTGAATATGCATCGGAATTTGAAAATGATTATTCAATACCTATTGTAAATAAAAGAATTGCTGTAACTCCTATATCTTTGATAGGGGAGTCCTGTAAAAATCCCGATTACGTCAAAATTGCAAAAACTCTTGATACGGCGGCAAAAGATGTAGGAGTAAACTTTATAGGCGGATTTTCTGCTCTTGTGGAAAAAGGTTTTACTAAAGGAGATAAACTGCTTATAGAAAGTATCCCGCAGGCTCTTGCCGAAACAGAGCGGGTATGTTCTTCCGTTAATGCGGCATCTTCTAAAGCCGGAATAAATATGGATGCTGTTTTAAAAATGGCAGAAATTATAAAAAAATCTGCAGAACTGACAAAGGATAAAGACGGCATCGGGGCCGCAAAGCTTGTCGTTTTTTGTAATTCTCCAGGGGACAATCCTTTTATGGCCGGAGCCTTTTGCGGAATTGGTGAGCCGGAGTGTGCCTTAAATGTCGGAGTATCTGGCCCCGGAGTTGTCAGAGCCGCAATTGAAGCACTTGATAAAAATGCTGATTTCGGCAAACTTTCTAATAAAATAAAAGAAATTGCATATAAAATAACATCAACCGGTGAACTTATAGGCCGAAAACTTGCAAAAAAGCTTGAAATTCCATTCGGTGTTATCGATTTATCACTGGCGCCGACACCGGCTGTGGGAGACAGTGTTGCAGGCATTTTTCAGGCAATGGGTCTTGAACATGCGGGAGCCCATGGCACTACTGCTGCGCTTGCAATGCTTAATGACGCTGTTAAAAAAGGCGGGATTATGGCAAGTTCAAATGTCGGCGGGCTTTCGGGTGCTTTTATCCCTGTTTCGGAAGATGCTGGTATGATTGAAGCTGCATCTAAAGGTTATTTAACATTCGATAAACTGGAAGCTATGACATCTGTTTGTTCTGTCGGTCTTGATATGATTGCAATTCCCGGTGCGACTCCTGTTGATACGATTGCAGGAATTATTGCTGATGAAATGGCAATTGGAATGATTAACAAAAAGACAACTGCTGTTAGAATTATTCCTGTTTCGGGAAAGAATATAGGAGAAGAAGTTATATATGGCGGATTGTTAGGCAAGGCACCCATAATTCCCGTTAATAATCTTTCTTCATCCTGCTTTGTAAGACGTGGCGGAAGAATTCCGGCTCCTATACATAGCTTAAATAATTAGTACTGCATAGAATGAGGATGAAATGGGCGAATCTATACGTGTTTTTGAAAACAGTTTAAGAGATTATTTAATAAATGTTCAATCAGATGCTTATAATACAAAAGGTAAGGTTGAATATAAATATAACAATTTAAAAGTGTATATGGAACCTAAAAAACGTTCTGTACCCCATTTTTGGGTTTCTGTTAATATTTCAGCTGCCTGTTATCAGATAGATCCGCTGGAAAAATTGGATGGCAGCATGGGTGCTGATGAACGATTTATCTTAATGTGGGCAGCGCGTCCTAATATAAACGGAGAACTGAGAAAACACTGGGTTTATATAACAAAATCAAATGAACTTATTAATCATCAGGTTAAAAATGAAAAGAAAACTCAGGAAAATATGGAAATTACGGAAAAAGAGTACAAAGAAGCTGCCGAAATAGTAATGGGGTCGGGTGTAAGGTATAAATTGAAAGCTTTTCAGGCGAAATTAAGGAAACATAGAAATGACAAAATCTCTCAAAGAACTCGCTGATGACTTAAAAGATTTAATGATAAATTTGCAGTCAGATGCTCATAATAAAGGAAGTTTAAGGCCTGAAAGATATAACAACCTTAAATTGTCTATGGATATTGCAAAGGAGAGCACTCCGCATGTTGTAATTAATATGGCTATGTCCGAGGCACAGTTTAATATTAATACAGGAGAAAAAATGAACGGGTCATTAGGACCTGATGAAAAATTCGTTGTTAGATGGTTCGGAAAAGCAAATACACTTGAAGCATTGCGTGAGTGCTGGCTTGCTATTGCAAGAAAACGCGGCAGAGCGTAGTTATTTGTTTGCAATCATGGATTGTGAACGCAGTTTTCTGTGATAAGTTATTGCAAACCTGTGGGCTTCATCTCTTATTCGCTGAAACAGAAAAAGTGCGCTGGAATTGCGTGGAAGTATAACAGGTTTTGACTGTTTGGGGAGAAAAACTTCTTCATGTTTTTTTGCAAGGCTAACAACATCAATTCCTTTTATACCCATTTCTTCAATAATTTGCATAACGCTGGAAAGCTGTCCTTTGCCGCCGTCAATTATCATCAAATCAGGTTTTTCCCATTTTTTCTCGCCGAGATGCGATAATCTGCGGGTTAATACTTCTTTCATCGACAGAAAATCATCAGGCTTGCCTTCTGTAATTTCTACTTTGAATTTTCTGTATTCTGATTTTTTAGGAACCCCGTTGATGAATGTAACCATTGAGGCTACTGTATTTGTGCCCTGAATATGTGAAATATCATAGCATTCCATCCGGTGCGGGAAATTTTTAAGCTGTAATTTTTCAGCCAGATATGAGCCGATTTCATTGAAATCATCTCTGATTTTAGACATTTTGTTAATTTTTGCATTGTCAAGAACAACTTTTGCATTTTTATCGGCAAGCATTTGAAGTTCTTTGCCTTGAGCGGATTTGCCGTAGCTTATCTTAACTTTTTTCTGTGCAAGAATTTCAAGCCATTCTTCATAGAGAGCTTTTTCGCCAACTGCTTCCAGTTCATTAGAGATAATTTTATCAGGATATTCAAGTTTAAGATTGGTATAATATTCTTTAAAAAATGTTGCGAAAAATTCAGTCCTGTCGTCTTCTTCAACTTCGTAGACAAAATCTTTTTTGTCAATAAGCCGGCCTTCACGAATCATTAAAATTACGATTGCAAAAATCCCGTCATCTGCCATAAGTGAAATTACATCTTCATTAAGTTTTGTATTTTCATAAACGACTTTTTGTTTCTCTAAAGTTTTTGCAAGATCATTATAGCTGTCTCTTAATTTAGCTGCTTTTTCAAACTGGAGAGAATCTGAATATTTTTGCATTTGTTCTTTAATCTGGTTCATCAGTTCTGATTGCTTGCCTGACAAAAATAACTCGGCCTGTTTTACAAGTTTTTTGTATTCTTCGGGTGTTACAAGGTTCTGGCATGGTGCCATACATCTGCCTATATGGTAATAAAGACAGGGCCGGTCTTTAAATTTCGGAGATTTGCACTGTTTAAGCGGAAAGATTTTTTTTAAGAAATCAAGAGTTGCATGCATTGCTCTTATATCTGTATAAGGTCCGTAGTATCTGCCTTTTTCAGGGTTCATATTTTTTTTGCGCACTATTGTAATGCGGGGGAAATCTTCATCAGTTATAAGAAAATACGGATATTTTTTGTCGTCTTTAAGCAGAACGTTATATTTTGGTTTATATTTTTTTATTAAATGGCTTTCTAAAATAAGCGCTTCAACTTCAGTGTTTGTAATAATATATTCCAGTCGTTCTATCTGTGCGACAAGCACATTAACTTTAACACTGTCATGTTTTCTGTTAAAATAGCTCATCACACGACGTTTAAGAATTTTTGCTTTACCTACGTAAATGACCTCATTATCTTTATTATAATATATATAACAACCCGGAAGCGCCGGAAGAAGTTTCAAAGTTTTTTTCAATTCTTCGTTCATTAATATTATTATAACATGTATAATTACTTTTGGACTTATATTGGAGTTTGTACTAATTAAATGTCATTCTGAGGCAGCGTAGCCGCTGCACCCACGTCATTCTGTGGCTCTGTGAGCCGAAAGAATACACAAGAATACCTCGAAGGGTGGGAACGCTTTGCTTATCCCACCCTACCAAATGCAATATTAGTACTTTCCTTTTTTGATTGAAAAAATATTATATAATTTATGGTATAATATAAATTATGGAATTGAGACATATTGTATTAAAGATAATTTTGATTATAATATTGTTTCCTGTAAGTCTTGCGTATTCTGATACAAAATCAGGACTGGCAGCCCGTCCTGTATGGTCAGATTTTTGTCCTGATGGGCTTGAAAATGCAGAGTATAAAGAAATTCAATGGTATTGGCCTGAGGGAACAAAATCTACACAGGCTATATATAATTACTGGGCGCAAAGACGTGTTGAATTTGAAAAAGGTCTTGCAGAATGTGATTCATTAGATGGCGGCTTAAATAACAGTTGTTATGAAGAATTAAGAAAAAGACAAAATTTTGTTAGTGAACAGTATTATAAAAATATTCACCAGAAGCAGATAAGCAATCAAATCTGGCGGGATGACCATGACAAAGGCTCAAGACCTATTATGATTAATATTTTTATGAAATAGCCTATTTAATTATTGCCCCGACCTGATCTGTTATATCGTCTCCACCAAAAAGTACGGTATTTTTAGGCAGTACTATATTGTAATTCATAGATCGCGCTTTTTCAACAACTGCTGTTTTTATTTTACTGTCAATAGCTTTTAGTTTGGTGCTGTAAGATTCATCGAGTGCTAATTTTTGATTGTTAATTTCATTTCTGTATTTTTCTTCTAACTGTGAAATTTTTTTAGGGTCTTTTTCTTTAGAAATTTCAGTTCTGGCCTTATCTATTGTAGATTGCATATTTTCAGCCTGCTTTATTTGTTCAAGTTTCAGGGCTTTAATTTCTGATGAATTTGCCACAATCTGCTGAATATCAACGACAGCAACCCTGTAATCAGGGTTTGTATTTGAAACCGCAATGCTGTTTATTGAATATCCCGCAGCAAATGCTCCTATAATAAGTACGGTTGCCAGTATTTTTTTCTTCATATTTAAATCCTTTCTATTTATTTATAAAAAATAAAATTTAAGCAGAAAATTTTTAATTGGTTACTTGGATAAATTTCATGTTTTTTGTATGATTAAAGTGCAATAACATGTAAACTCGGGTATTACGGCAAATGCCGTTTTGTATAAGCCGAAAAGGAGAGAAAATATGAAAAAATCAATTAATGATTTAGGCGACGTAAAAGGGAAACGTGCTCTTGTAAGAGTTGACGTTAACGTGCCTTTGGATGAAAACCACAATGTAACTGATGACACAAGAATTCAGGCAATTGTTCCGACAATCAGAGCATTGCAGGAAAAGGGTGCTAAAATTATTCTTATGGCTCATCTGGGCAGACCGAAAGGTGAATGGAAAACAGAATTCACACTTGAACCTGTTGCAAAATATATGTCAAAAGTGCTTGGTGAAGATGTGCTATTTGTTAAATCACCTGTCGGAGAAGGCGCTGATAAAGAATTGGCAGACTTGAAAGACGGTCAGGTTGCATTGTTGGAAAATATTCGTTTCTACAAAGCTGAAGAAGCAAAAGATGATGATATGACTTTTGCGGAAGAACTTGCAAAACTCGGTGATTTCTATGTAAATGACGCATTCGGCGCAGCTCACAGAAAACATACTTCAACCGCTAAAGTTGCTCATATTTTGAAGCCGGCTGTTGCAGGTCTTTTAATGGAAAAAGAAATCAGATGCCTGTCTCAAGCTCTTGATAATCCTACAAGACCATTCACGGCAGTTGTCGGCGGCGCAAAAGTTTCTTCTAAAATCGGTGTTTTAGAAAACTTAATCGACAAAGTTGATAACTTAATTATCGGCGGCGGTATGGCTTATACATTCGTAAAAGCTAACGGTGGCAAAATCGGTAATTCAATTTGCGAAGACGACCAGATTGAAGTTGCAAAAGCTATTGAAAAGAAAGCTGCTGATAAAGGTGTTAAAATTGTTATGGCAACAGATGTTCTTGCTGCTGATGATTTTTCAGGCAACGGTACAAACAAAGTTGTTCCGATTAACGAGATCCCTGACGGATTTGAAGGTGTAGATGCAGGGCCTGAAAGTCAGAAAGCATTTGCTGAAGTAATCAAAAATTCTAAAACTATTTTGATGAACGGACCTGTAGGCGCATTTGAAAATCCAAAATTTGCAGAAGGTACAAAAGCTGTATTGCAGGCAATTGTTGATGCAACTAAAAACGGTGCTGTATCAGTAATCGGCGGCGGAGATTCTGTGTCAGCTGCTAAAAAATACTTTAAAGCAGAAGATTTCACACATGTTTCAACAGGCGGCGGTGCTTCTCTTGAATTCATTGAAGGAAAAGTGTTACCGGGTGTTGCTGCACTTGATGATAAGTAGGTTCTAAATTTACTTAAAATAGAAAAAGCCTGTCAATAGACAGGCTTTTTTACCCTCACCCGAATTTCTAACTTTCGCATGGCTCAAGTTGAAATTCAACCCTCTCCCAGAGGGAGAGGGGATTTATAGTATATTTTTATTTTATAATTAATTTATGAAGAATAGATATTATACTAAAAAGGCATTACATTTTGCAATTGATTTGCGAAAAAATCAAACTGATGCTGAGAATATTTTATGGTTTAATATACGTAATAGAAAACTAAATGATATTAAATTTAAACGTCAAGTTCCTATTGGGAAATATATTGTTGATTTTGTAAACATGCAAAAAAAATTGGTTATTGAATTGGACGGCTCACAGCATATAGATAATTCTAGTTATGATGAAGAGCGTACCAGATATTTAAACAGTATTGGTTACACTGTAATAAGATTTTTTGATAATGATGTTATTAAAAATATTAATACTGTATTAGAAGTTATCCTGAAAAAATATAGTGAATTATAAATCCCCTCTCCCTCTGGGAGAGGGTTGAATTTCAACTTGAGCCATGCGAAAGTTAGAAATTCGGGTGAGGGTATTTGTGGTATAATTTAGAAAAACGAGAGGAACTTTATGAAAAATATTTTAGTAACAGGCGGAGCAGGCTTTATCGGCTCACATTTATGCGAAAGACTTTTAAAAGAAGGGCATCATGTTATATGTCTTGATAACTTTTTCACTGGTTCGAGGAAAAATATTGAACATTTGACCGATAATAAAGAGTTTGAATTAATCAGGCATGACATAGTGGAACCTATTTTGCTTGAAGTTGAACAGATTTATAATCTGGCTTGTCCTGCAAGTCCGGTACATTATCAGTATAATGCAATAAAAACCATAAAAACAAGTGTTCTGGGTGTCACTAATATGTTAGGGCTTGCAAAGAGGGCAAAAGCAAGGATTTTACAGGCATCAACAAGCGAGGTTTACGGCGATCCGATACTTCATCCGCAAAGAGAGGATTACTGGGGCAACGTTAATCCGATAGGTATAAGAAGTTGTTATGACGAAGGCAAGCGTGTCGCGGAAACTTTAATGATGGATTATCACCGCCAGCACAATGTTGATATTAAAATAGTCAGAATATTTAATACATACGGACCGCGTATGGCAGAAAATGACGGCAGAGTAGTCTCAAATTTTATAGTTCAGGCATTGAAAGGTGAAGATATAACAATATACGGTGACGGAACTCAAACCCGTTCATTCTGCTATGTTGACGATCTTGTAAACGGTATGATGACCCTGATGAATAAAGAAAACTTTACAGGTCCTGTAAACATTGGCAACGACGGTGAATATACGATTAAAGAGCTTGCAGAAATGATAATTGAATTGACTAATTCAAATTCTCAAATAGTTTATAAACCTTTGCCTTCGGATGATCCGTGTAAAAGACGTCCGGATTTAAGTCTTGCAAGAAAAGAGCTGGATTATGAACCAAAAGTTCATGTTCGTGAGGGATTGCTGAAAACCATTGAATATTTTTCAAGCGTTATATAACTAAAAAGTCCGGCTATCCGGACTTTTTAACTTATTTACATTTAGTTTTTTTGCCCCACTCAAGATCATTGCAGTGCAGATAATCTAGGTTTTCGTTAACAATTACCCATATAGTGCAGGCCCAGCCTTCACCGTTTTTAGTGTCAAGACAATCAGAATTAATGCCATCAGGGCCTTCTATAGTTCCTCCAGGCAAGATTTTTTCTTCAGTAATTTCGAATGTATGTAAATCTACACCTAATTTATTAGGTTTTTTATCTCCGTTTACATCGACATAAAATTCTCCGCACACTTTATAATCGCCTGAATAATTACAGCCGGCATTACCCCATGTATAAAAGGCAATGGAAGTTCCATCGGCAAGTTTTACTTTTGCGCGGTCAGGGAAGTTATCGTACACAGGAGACCCCCAGCCTATGTATTCTGTTCCGTTAAGCCTGTAATATGGCACATCATGGCCAAAGCAGCCGGCATTACGTTCAAGCCCGCAATTTTTTACTACATTTAAATACGGAAGAAAATAGTTTAACATTGCCATAGAGGCTTCTTCTTTTGATGTTGCAGCCTGCAAAACTTCATCAAGAGATTTCCCTCCGTTTTCTTTTGCTAGAAGTAAAAGCTGTGAAAAAGTGGAATAAGTTTTTTTAGTTTGAGCAACTATTGCTTTATCTCTATAACTTTGAATAAGGCTTGGAAGCGTTAATGCAGCTACAACTCCAATAATTCCGAGAGTGATTAAGACCTCTGCTAAAGTAAATCCTAAATTTTTAAAATGTTTATAATAGTGATGCATAGTATTACTATTATAACATATTTTTTTGTAAAAGTAAAGTGATAAATTTTTAAATATGCCTATAACCCTTGCAATACTTACGTTCTGTTGGGGGGGGGGCACTTCAAAGCTTCCTGGTTAAACATTTTCAAACTCCTTTTCTTTTTATAACATTTTTATTATTTATTATTTTTCATAAATTGTCAATATTTATTTTAAGGAAATTCAAAAAAGTTCTGTAATTTTGTTAATTGATTTGTACTGCAGTTCAAGCAGAGAGAGATAATCGCCGCAGGTGCTTATTTCGGTGTGAGTAATTGAATCATAGAGAACTTTATTTATTGCTTCAATATAGAATGTCTCATCTTCAACTATTTTCAATTTTTCTTTTGCACTGAGCATAAATTTAACCTTTCTTAAAATATTTAAATTATAAATAATTCAAATAAATTAAAAACAATTTAAATATTATCAAAATAATTTTTATTTGTCAATAATAATTTAATAAATATATAATTAATTTATGGGTGCAAATAAAGATTTAAGAAAATTATTGTTGGAAGAAAATAAGTCAATTAAACAGCTTGCTGACATGGCAAGTGCGATATCTAATAAAAAAATAACGCAGTATAGTATTTCTCAGAAGCTCAATCGTGATTCTATGAAATACGATGAAGTTCAATTTCTTGCCGGTGTTTTAGGGTATGAAATAGAGTTTAAAAAAGTAAAGTAACATTATCCTGATTTCTAACATCTGCCTGCAGTATGTAGGGTGGGATAAGCAAAGCGTTCCCACGGGATAAACTTTATAGCACTATTTGTGTTCCAAGAATAATTCTGTGGCTGTCTTCTGTATCTTCGTTATCGCAGAATACGTAATTAAGAATTAAACGCAGAGCCTGACCTTTTATGAAGTAATTGATACCGACGGAATATTCGCGTCTCTTGTTATCTGCGATATCGCGGTTCGGGTCAAACTGGTCGTAACGCGCAAGGATATGCAGTTTTTGGGTCAGTCTGTATGCAATTGTAGTATAAAAACCTTCTGCTTTATCAGTACTTCTGTAGGTCCCGTTGTAACCGTCTGCTATTGCATATTCAAAATTTGCCATAAATTTTTTGTACCTGTAACTTGCGTAAGCACCGCCGACAGTGTAATCTGTATCGTTATGCCCTGCATTCAAACCTCCGCCTAAAACAAGTGTTCCGTACCTGCCGTCAGTTTTGCCGAGCGGTTTAAAGTTTACCCAGCCTGTAAACTCCGCTCCGGGGAAAAATGATTTGAAAAATCTGTCAGAACTGTTGAGGGCTAAACTGTAGTCAATTAAATCATAGTCGCCTACAACCCTTAATCCGAGTGCTCTTGTGTTGCCGAAAGTTCTTGATATCTGTGAACGCATTGCAAAAGGAAGTACGTAAGATCCCATACCGCCTTCAAATCCGACCTGATTTCTTGAATTCCCGACAATAATTTTATGGTGTGGAATACGCGTATTCATTATATATGCATCGGTTACAAGACCTTGAAGATATGTTCTGTTCTCTCCGGGTTTAAAGTTAAACTGCAGTTTAAAATCAGTATTTTTGTCTTTAAAATCCCCGACAACACCGGCTTCCATAAACCCGAAACCGTAATCAGTATCGTAATCCGAGCCCTCAAATCCGAAACCTAAATTCCCCTGATAAGCCCCGTAAAATTGGACTTTGTCAATTGGACCTTTATTATATTTGAAAGTCAATTCGTCCTGTAAAAGAAACGATGGGATTGAAGTTCTCTCAAGCTTTTTTTTATAAATTCGTCCGAACAGAGATTCTTCCTCAATTTTAAAAGGATGTTCACTATCTTTATCGGTATCAAGAAGGTGGTCAAAAATTGAGAACTCTGTATCAACGTTGTCTCTTATAATATCTTTTTGCACCCAGTCGTTATCATTTTTGTTATCAGCAGGGGGAGGATTTTTTCCGTCATTTTTTGTAACATCAAGATGAATAACTTCCTGAGTTTCAACAGGTTTTGCTGCCTGCTGTTTATTTTTTCCGAATGCAAAAACAGGAGGGGCAAGAAGCATTAAAACAAGTATTACAGCTATTCTCTTGAAAAAATAGTTCACAAATATTAATGTAACACAAAATATATGCAAAAAAAATTTTTTTTAGTGTATATTAATTATTATGACGAATGTAACAAAAAAAGCCATGAATAAAACTATAGAAAATAAATATACTAAAATAAAAGTTAAAGCCCCGATTGTAGAAGCCCTGAAAAAAGCTTACGAAAATCCGAGCTATCAGTTTCACATTCCCGGACACACAAAGGGCAACGGCTCTTTGCCTGAATTTAAAAAACTTATAGGTGCAAAAGCTCTTTCAATTGATACTACTGATGAATTTGACGGGCTCGGGACACTTCACCCCGCAACAGGGCCGATAAAAGAAGCGCAGGAACTTGCGGCTCAAGCATTCGGAGCTGCAAAAACATTCTTTTTACTGAACGGGTCAACAGCAGGAAACCTTGCTCTTGCAATGGGTTTGACCAAACGCGGGCAAAAAATTATCACAAACCGCAACTGCCACCGCTCAATTTTAACAGGTATGATAATTTCAGGCGCAGAACCTTTATGGCTTATCCCGAAAAAATTTGACGAATGGGGGATCTGGGGTAATGTTACTCCTGAAAGCGTTGAAGAAATGCTCACTAAAAATCCCGATGCTTCAATGGTATGGATTACAAATCCGACTTATGAAGGTGTTGTATCGGATATCAAATCAATTTCAGAAATATGTAAAAAATACAGTGTTCCTCTGATTGTTGATGAAGCACATGCGTGTTTATGGAATTTCAACGACCACCTGCCGACAACTGCCCTAAAATTAGGAGCTGATGCGGTTGTTCATTCTTTGCACAAAACAGGCGGAAGTATGAGCCAGAGTTCTATGCTTCATATTGCAAAAAATTCCATGATTGATTGTGATGCCGTTGAAAAAGCTTTGAAATTACTGCATACAACAAGTCCTTCTTTAATGCTTCTTGCAAGTCTGGATGCCGCACGCGCAAATTTAGACAGCTCCAGAGGCAGAAAACAGCTTGAAAGGGCAGTTCAAAATGCAAAATATTTACGCAGAGAAATCGACAAACTTGAACATATTCATCATCTTCAGCCCGATTTTGGCTACAAAACAGATATTACTAAAGTGTTTATCCGTGATGACAGACTATCAGGAAAACGTCTTGAATCAATATTAGAAATCGATTTTAACATAGAAGTTGAAAGTGCTTCTGATGCAGGACTTTTGATACTTTCAAACATCGGTAACACAAGAGCTGATATGCAGTATCTTGCAAAATGTCTTGAACAAATTGACAGAACAAATTACACAGACATCTGCTATCTGGAAAAGAAAAAACACATGCCTATGCTTACACCGATTATCAAAATGACGCTTCGGGAAGCTTTTTACTCGCATAAAGAAAGAATTCCAAAAGAGCATGCAATAGGGCGCATTGCGGCAGAAGTAATTGCCGAATGCCCTCCTGGAATTGCGGTACTGCTCCCCGGCGAATTGATAACAGAAGAACATCTGCCATACCTTGTTGATTACGACACGATTGAAGTGATTAAGTAAAGTTGTATATAAATAAATCTTGTGTGGTCTTATATCGCAGTTTACACCAAATAACTGTCATTCTAGCCGTTAATATTAAAGGAAATAAAAACAATAAGTGATAATATAGTTTGTCGGGTGGAGCGGCACGCTCCCGAAAGAATTCAGCTTATAATGACAGACGGAGGGCAGGTTGTTTACGGCATACAGAGTCCGCAAATAAGTTACTTTCGTGCGAAGCACCGATAACAGCCTGCCTTCCTGTCCTCTGAACTTCTGTTCTTCTAATAATCATTGAGGTGGGAACGCTTTGCTTATCCCACCCTACAGCTGGTATAATAAATGAGTATTGGAATATTATACCAACACTGCTTTAAATGAAATCAGCCTGCCTTCCTGCCCTCTGAACTTCTGTTCTTCTAATAATCATTGAGGTGGGAACGCTTCGCTTATCCCACCCTGCTAACTGACAGTGTTAAGATTCCGAAACAAGTTCGGAATGACATTATAGCTGTTTTTCGAGAATATCTGGTGTAAACTGCGATATAAGTCCCTCTTAATTTCGCTTGCTAAACTGTTATTTTTGTCTTAAAATTTTCGTATAATAAATATGAATAGCTTTAAGGAGAACATATGAACGAGCTTTTAACAAAATCAGCAGTCGAACAGAGCAAAGCTTTAAAAAATAAAGAAATTTCAGCCGTTGAATTGACAAATGCGGCATTTGAAAGAATTGACAATGTAGACGAAAAATTAGGCGCATTTAATTCTTTGACAAAAGAAATTGCCCTCAAAACAGCTAAAAAAGTTGATGAAAAAATTGCTAAGGGTGAAGAATTACCGCTTCTTGCAGGTGTTCCGCTTGCACTGAAAGACAATATGAATTTGAAAGGCTCTAAAACAACGGCTTCCTCAAAAATTTTGGAAAACTTTGTTTCTCCTTTTAATGCAACTATTAGTGAAAAATTATTAAATAACCTTGTTCCTATTGTCGGAAAAGCAAATTTAGACGAATTTGCAATGGGTTCATCAAACGAAAATTCCGCATTTAAAAAAGTTCATAATCCGTGGAATTTGAATAAAGTTCCAGGTGGTTCATCAGGTGGCTCTGCAGCATCTGTTGCAGCCTGCGAAGCTACTCTGGCACTAGGTTCAGATACAGGCGGATCTATTAGACTTCCGGCATCTTTCTGTGGTATTGTCGGAATGAAACCTACTTATGGACGTGTTTCACGATACGGGCTGATTGCTTTTGCCTCATCTTTAGATCAAATTGGACCTTTTGCAAGAACTGTTGAAGATGCCGCAAATCTCCTTGAGGTAATTTCAGGGCATGACCCGAAAGACAGCACTTCTTTAAATCTGCCGGTCGAACATTATTCTGAACATCTAAATGACGACATTAAGGGCATGAAAGTCGGAGTTATTAAAGAACTTATGTCAGAAGGATTGTCTGACGATGTGCAGATAGCCATTGAAAAAGCTATTGAAGATTATAAAAAACTCGGCTGTGAAATTGTTGAAATTTCTTTGCCAAAATTAAAATATTCAATCGGTATTTATTACATTCTGGCAACTGCCGAATGCTCATCAAATTTAGCAAGATTTGACGGTGTAAAATATGGTTACAGAACACCTGATGCCAGAAATCTTCTTGAAATGTACACCAAAACACGTGCGGAAGGTTTCGGAGCAGAAGTAAAACGTCGTATAATGCTAGGTACTTATGCATTGTCATCAGGTTACTATGACGCATATTATAAAAAAGCACAGCAGATGAGAGCACTGGTAACTCAGGATTTTGAAGAAGCATTCAAAAAAGTTGATATCCTTATTTCACCGACCTGCCCGAATACTGCTTTTGATTTAGGTGCAAAAGCGTCTGATCCTTTAGCAATGTATTTAACCGATATTGCAACAATTTCTGCTAACCTTGCAGGCATTCCGGGTTTGAGCGTTCCTGCAGGATTTGACAAAGACGGTATGCCAATCGGTTTGCAAATTCTTGCTCCGCAATTACAGGAGTCAAGATTGTTTAATGCCGCTCACAAATTTGAAAGAGCTAACGATTATTACCTGAAGCTTGCAAAAATTTAAAATTTTCCTCTTGTGTGAGAAATTCCTGTTTCCTTCCCTGAATAGGGAAGGTTAAGAAGATTGCAAGCAATAACCACCATTCCCTATAAATGATTTCAATCTTTAGCTATTTCTACTAAATCATTTTTAATTAAATCATAAAAATTTTTATCAATTGAATTTATATATGTAAAATTAACAACATAGGGTATGTAACTTTTGTCAAATTCTTCTTTTAGTTCAGGGATAATATTTTTATCTGATTTTACAAGAATATCTAAGTCCGATAATTCATCAAAATTACCCTTTACACGTGAGCCGTATGCATAAAATTTTGCATTATAATTTCTGAGGATATCTTTTATTATTTTAAATTCCTTTTCCGTAATTCCTTTAATCATTTTAGATTTTTTCCTCAAAATTATTAACAAGAATATCAGTATCTTCAATAAACTTTGGGATTATTTCAATGAGTTTTCGTGATTTTGCAAGGTTGTATTCATGGGCAGTATTATTTCGTTTTTCGTAGTAATTACGCCAATTTTCCCAATTCGGAATAAATTTGTATCCCTGCATAAATCTGAAAATATTGTTGACAGTTAATTCTTCTTCAGATTTCCCGTATATATTTTTTAAAACTCTTTTCATTAACTTTCTTGCAATTTCAAGTGTGTATTCAAACCTTTTAATGCAGGAATCTTCAAGCATATCTGCAAAATCGCAAGTACGATTTTTTTCAAGAGTTTCCATACTTGATTTTAAAGTTTGCAGAGCTGATTTTAGATTTGAAATATCAATAACCATAAAATAACTTTAGCATGTTTATATTTCTATTGCAATGTGTGTGATATTTGTCTTAACATGTAACGAAATGTAAACTTGAATTTAAAAAGGCGGAAACCCTTGCTATAATCCCTATAGGATAGGATAGGATAGGATAGGAAGCGGTATTGTCAATATTTTTGGACAAAATCCGTTTATATATATGTGCAAATTTATAAGATAAGATATTAAGAAAGGAGATTCGCATGGGACTTATTAATTTCAATGGTGTAAATGGACTGCAAAAATCACAGGAGCTTAATGAAAGATCTGTTAATGCAGACGGTTTCCAGGAAAAGATTGATGTATTTAAAGGGCTGAGGGCTAATGATAAGAAGGAAACAGTTAAGATGAACAGCGACGGAACTTACTCTAAGAAAACCTATAGGAACGGAATTTTAGAGAAAGAAACTGTTTGCAAAAGTGCTGACAACGGTAAAGAACAAATTGTGTCTGTGACCAGACATTATTATGAGGTGGATGATTCAGGGCAAGAAATTCATACCTCAAAAGAATTTGTTGATGAGAACGGTGATGGTTACAATGATTTAGTAATTACAAAAAAATATGAAAACGGACGCTTAGTTGAAGAAGAAAAATATTTTGAAGAAGACATTAAAACAGATATAAAAAATAAACCGTGGAACAAACATAACAGGTTAATGAGATCGCATGACATCGGAATATATGTAAACTAAAAATAAAACAACCGCCTATTTAAAGCGGTTGTTTTATTTTTTATTCATTATCATCTAAGAGGCTTGTCTGTTGTGATATATTTGACTGAGCTTCCTTTGCATCCATTGCCGCAACATCTTTTTTAACCTGTTCATCCTCATCAGGGTTTAAGATTTTATTTACGGAGACAACAGTATCGTTATCTGTCAAATTCTGAGCTCTGACACCTGTTGCAGGACGTCCCTGACGGGAGATTGAACCTGCATTCAGTCTTGTTACAACACCGTTTGCGGTTACCATCATAATGTCATCGGATTCTTTTACAATTGTCAGCGCAACAAGTTTTGATGACGTTGATTTGAACTTGGTTGCGATAAGGCCTATTCCGCCTCTGTTCTGGCTTCTGAATTCAGATAATTTTGTACGTTTGCCGAAACCGTCAGATGTTACGACAAGCAGATCTGCGTCATAATCTCTAGGTACAATATCGCATCCCACAATTTCATCGCCTGAGCGTAATTTCATTGATGTAACTCCTCTTGCGCTTCTGCCTAAAGGTCTTAAATCTTCAATCGGGAAGCGGATTGCCATACCGCATGATGTTCCGATAATGATTTCATCTCTTGCGGTTGCAAGTTTTACCCAGTCAAGTTCATCGTTTTCTTCAAGACCTATTGCAATAATTCCGTTTCTTCTGATATTTGAGAAGTTGTCAAGTTCAATACGTTTGATGTAGCCTTTTTTCGTCAGCATAATCAAATTCAAATCATGCGAGAATGTGCTGACAGGTACGACTGCCGTAATTCTTTCATCCTGATCTATCGGGAGAACATTGATTATCGGCAGACCTTTTGCCTGACGGCCGCCTTCGGGGAAGTCATAGACATTCAGACTGTAAACCGTTCCTTTTGATGAGAAGAACAGAACTTTATCATGCATCATTGCGGTGAAGAAGTGCTGAATATCGTCATCTTCTTTTGTTTTAATTCCTGATTTGCCGCGTGTTGCACGGTTTTGTCTTTCAAATGTGTCAAGCGAGATACGTTTCAAATATCCTTGGTGTGTAATAAATACTGCCATAGGAGTATTCGGGGTCAAATCTTCTATTGTAACTTCACCCTGTTCAGGCAAAATTTGAGTTTTTCTGTCGTCGCCGTATTTTTCTTTGTCTTCAAGAAGTTCGCCTTTGATTATGTCAAGAATTTTCTGGCGGCTTGCTAAGATTTCTTCGTATTCAGCGATTTTCTTAACAAGTTCATCATATTCTGCTTTAACTTTATCCTGTTCCAATCCTGTCAATCTTCTCAATTGCATTTCAAGGATTGCGTTTGCCTGATCTGCATCAAGCCCGAATCTGCTCATCAAACCGTTTCTTGCATCATCAGTTGTTTTCGATTGTTTGATAAGCTCAATTACTTCATCAATTGAACCGAGTGCGATAATCAAACCTGCCAAAATATGCGCTCTGATTTTTGCTTTTTTAAGGAAGAAAATAGTTCTTCTTGTAACAATTTCAACTCTGTGTTCGACAAATTCCGAGAGAACTTCGTATAAATTCATTAATCTAGGCTGTTTACCGCATAACGCGAGCATATTTACACCGAAAGTTGTAGCAAGCTGTGTATATTTAAACAAATTATTTTTAACAACATCCGGTTTGGCATCACGTTTAAGCTCGATTACGATACGCATGCCTTCTCTGTCAGATTCATCGCGAATATCAGAAATCCCGTTAATTCTTTGATCCTTTACAAGCTCTGCAATTTTTTCTATTAAAACTGATTTATTTACCTGATAAGGAATTTCTGTTACAACTATTGCGGTACGTCCCTGACGTCCGCCGCCGCCTGCAATTTCTTCAAAGTTTGCAACCGCCTGCATTTTTATGGAACCACGTCCTGTTTCGTAAGCCTGTTTAATATCGTTAAGTCCGATAATTGTTGCCGCTGTCGGAAAATCAGGCCCTTTAATATATTCCATAAGTTCAGAAACTGTTATATTCGGATTGTCAATTAATGCAATTGTACCGTCAACGATTTCCGAAAGGTTGTGAGGCGGAATGTTAGTTGCCATGCCGACTGCAATTCCAGAACATCCGTTTAATAAAAGCATCGGAAGTCTAACAGGCAAAACAGAAGGTTCCTGCAGTGAACCGTCAAAGTTCGGCTCAAATTCAACTGTTTCGCAATCAATATCTGCGAGCATGGATTGTGTAATTTTATGCATTCTGGCTTCCGTATAACGCATTGCAGCTGCGCCGTCGCCGTCAACAGAGCCGAAATTTCCGTGTCCGTCAACAGTTAAATAACGTGTTGAAAAGTCCTGAGCCATACGAACTAAAGCTTCATAAACAGCAGTATCGCCATGCGGGTGGTATTTACCGAGAACTTCACCCACGATACGCGCACATTTCTTGAACGGTTTGTCCGGTGTCATGCCAAGTTCATTCATAGCATACAAAATACGTCTGTGAACAGGTTTCAAACCATCTCTTACATCAGGAAGCGCACGTCCTACGATTACACTCATCGCATAGTCGATATATGAACGTTTCATTTCTTCTCTAATATTAACAGGAACGATTTTTCCGTCTGCGAACATATTTTGTTGGTTGCTCATGTTTTGTTCTACCCCTCTTTATTAGTATTTTAAATTATTATCTTTTCTTTAAAGGTTTATTTCCCTTGATAATATTGTATCACAAACACATGTAATTGGGTAATTTGTTAATATTTAACTTTACATAAAAATAAAAAAGGAAAAGGGCTCCTGTTTCTGCGGCTCCGGTTGATGCATTTATTGAATTTTTCATAATCCCGTCTGCAAGTCCGGCAAAAATTAAAAAAAGCCCTATTAAAAATGCATTTGCATGTCCCAGCCCGATAGTAACAATGTATTTATAAGTTCTTGAAGTTCTAATGTTATTTAATAATTTTTTTATGTCCATATTTTACCTTTAATTAAATTTCTCTAATGATAACAAAAAGCCACATTAATCCATAAATAGCGGTCAAAGCATAAATGCCAATTCCAAAGATTTCTCCAAAGTTAAACTTATATTGATTTTTGGGTTTATCATCTTTTTCCTCAATTTTTTTATTAATCAAATTATAGCAGTCTATAATCAAAAATATAATACTTATTATGCTGATTACTGCTGATGGAATAGTACAAAAGATAAGCAAACTTGCATAGAATAACCAGAGTGTACCTCCAAAAGTGCCAAATAAATCTGATATTGTAAACGGTATTCCAAATGCTACAAATATAACTATATACAGAGTTATTAATAAAATTCCAATAAAATTGCCTGTTATGACACCAAAGCGATAAGTTAATGTATTTTTAAGCATGGTGAACTCCTTTATATAAATAGTTTACCATTCAATTATTAAATATTCAAGTATTTGGAATAATTTGTTACATTAATTAATATTAGTTAACCATTCAAGTAATATATTTCCAACAGCGAAAGCTTTATCTGACGGAAATTGGGACATTAATTTTTCAGTTGAGAGTTTGTACTCAGGCCAAACTTTGTCCAGAAGATTTGAGCCGTAATCTGTTATTCTGATAAGTTTTACACGTCGGTCATTTTTTTTTGAATTGCGGGTTATAAGCCCTTCTTTTTCAAGTTTATCAAGTAGTTTTGTTATATTGGACGCGGTTACTAAAAGTCTTTTGCTGATTTCGTTTTGCTGAATGCCGTCATATCCTCCCGTATGTTTTATAATCATTAGGATGTTGAACTTTGATATGTTAAGTTTTTCTTTTTGCAAAATTTCATCAAGTCTGCTGCTTATTTTCCCCCACAATAGTCCTATCGTATATATAAGCTTTGATTTTTCATCCTGATTTTCAAAATAAATATCAATATTATTATCCATAAACTCTCCTTTAAGTGAATTATATAATAATAATATTGAATATTCAACTATATATTAATCAACTTTATACTTTGATGCTTCTTTGCTGACCATTTCCATGTATTTTTTGTTGTTTTTTTCAGCGAAATCTATTGCTTTCTTCCTTGCTTCTTCTGCTCCGCCTAGTTCTGAAGCATAAAATCTTTTTGCGTATGAAAATCTGTCGAGTCCTTTTGTTTTGGCAGGCTGGTAAATTGCTGTGTTGTATTCATAATATTCTTTGTTTTCAGGGTAGGTTAAAAATCCGACAATTGCGGCATCAGGATATAAAAGAACCGATGCGCCTTTTGTTTTTTCCTGAATTTCATGTGCATATTGTGCGGATGCGTCTGTCGGGTTTGTTAAATCAGGAAAGTTTGTAAGAGTGATTTTTGTATGCCAGTTGCCTGCATTTTCATCTTTCAAAAGATAGTCATAACTTTTTGTTTTGCTGTCGGGGTTAGAAAGATTGTAGGTTTGTTTATCAAATTTTATTTTATCAATTTGTGCAAGCGCAATACATTGGCTTAGTGCAAGAAGATTTAGTAACACAATTGCTTTTGTAAAAATATTTTTCATATATAAAAAGTCCTTTCTTCTAATTACTATCCAAATTATTTTTTCTTGATTTGTAAAAATCTATTACCCGTTTTGTTAATTAAAATTATTTATTGTATAATAAATTTTATAAGGAGATATGATAATGCCGTTTGAATTTATTCCGCAGAAGATAAAAGATGTAATTCTTGTAAAACCTAAAGTTTTTGGTGATAACCGCGGTTTCTTTATGGAAAGTTATAAAAAATCTGATTTTGTTGCAAATGGAATAGATGTTGAATTCAATCAGGATAACCATTCAAAATCAACAGCGCATGTGCTTAGAGGACTTCACTATCAGGAAGCTCCTTACGGACAGGCAAAACTGGTCAGATGTTCGCGCGGAAGAATTTATGATGTAGCCGTTGATATCAGACCGGAGTCCGAAACTTTCGGGCAATATGTAAAAGTTGAACTTTCAGAAGATAATAAACAAATGCTTTTTATTCCGGAAGGATTTGCTCATGGATTTGTGGTTTTATCAGATGAAGCCGAACTTCTTTATAAAGCAAGCGGTGAATATGCTCCGCAGGCTGACAGAGGAATTCTCTGGTGCGACAAAGATATAAATATCGACTGGGAAATTGACTTTGAACCGATTTTGTCAGAGAAAGACAGGGGGCAAAAATCTCTTGCAGAGATTTTTGGCAGAAGTTCAGAGGGCAGGATGTCAGGAAGGCAGGCTGTTTAATGTATAAGAAGCTTGAAATCTGGCGCGAAAGTATTGATATCTTGAAGGATGTATATATATTGGCTGATGAACTGCCAAAATCTGAAGATTATAATCTAAAAAGTCAGTTGAAAAGAGCTATGGTTTCTGTTCCTTTAAATATAGCAGAGGGAAAGTGCCGTTCTTCTTCAAAAGATTTTTCTCATTTTTTGAATATTGCAGCAGCTTCTTTGGATGAAGTTGATGTTGTTCTAACAATATGTGAAGAATTAGGATTTTTGCAAAATTTAACCAATATACATGAGAAAAATAAGTTATTAACTAAAAGAATAAATGCATTAAGACGGAAGTTGGCGGAGGTAGATGATGAATAATTTTTTTGTAAATAGCCTGCCTTCCTGCCCTCTTGCCTTCCGGTCTTCTAATTTCAAGGAGAAAATAAATGTCTAAATCAATTCTCGTCACCGGCGGTGCCGGATTTATCGGAAGCTGCTTTGTCAGATACATGTTAAAAAATCATCAGGATTACAAAATTATTAATCTTGATGCACTAACTTATGCAGGGAATATCGAAAATCTTGATGATGTAAAAGATAATCCGAATTATAAATTTGTTCACGGAAATATCTGCGATAAAAAACTTGTACCTGAACTTGTTGAGCAGGTTGATGCAATAGTGAATTTCGCTGCAGAATCTCATGTTGACCGTTCAATTACAGGTCCTGAAATTTTTATTGAAACAAACGTCAAAGGAACTTTGAATTTATTACAGGCCGCAAAAGAATTTAAAACAGAACGATATTTGCAGGTTTCAACCGATGAAGTGTATGGAACTTTAGGCAAGACAGGATATTTTACAGAAACTACTCCGCTTGCTCCCAACAGTCCGTATTCAGCTTCAAAAGCTTCTGCTGATATGCTTGTCAGAGCTTACCATGAAACTTATAATATGCCTGTTTTGACTACAAGATGTTCGAATAACTATGGGCCGTATCAGTATCCTGAAAAACTTATTCCATTTTTTATTTCACAGCTTCTTAAAGGTGCCAAAGTCCCTGTTTACGGTGATGGTATGAATGTGCGCGACTGGCTATATGTTTATGATCATTGTTCGGCTATTGATACTGTCTTGCATAAAGGCAGAGTCGGAGAAGTTTACAATATCGGCGGACATAACGAAAAAACGAATATGGAAATTACACATCTTATACTTGATGCCATGGGTAAAGATGAAACCTCAATTGAATATGTTAAAGATAGGCTCGGGCATGACAGACGTTATGCAATCTGCAATGATAAAATTCAATCGGAACTCGGCTGGACTCCTTCCTTAACTTTTGAAGAAGGTATTAAAATTACAATAGACTGGTATTTGAATAATCAGGACTGGATGAAATCTATTGAAAATAAAAAAGCCGGAGTACTTTAATGAAAAGTTTATTACGTAAAATTTTTTCTGTAGAAAATCATTTTGTTGCTCCCGGTTATAAATCCAAAATTTTTACGATTTTCGGAATAAAATTTTTTATGAACAGGACTCCTAAGCTTCATATTTTAAATGATTATTATGTTGAAAATTCTAAAGTGTATTTATCAATAGTTTCAATTGCAAAAAATGAAGGTCCTTATATAAAAGAATGGATTGAATATCATAAACTGGTTGGAGTAGAGCGGTTTTATTTTTATGATAACGCTTCTACGGATAATACGCGGGAGGTTTTAGAACCGTATATAAAAGACGGAACAGTTGTTTATAATTATTGTGAGGGCAGTTGTTTGCAAAATTTAGTTTATGCAGATGCAATTTTAAAATACAAAAATCAAACAAGATGGCTTGCAATAATTGATTTAGATGAATATATTGTTCCGACGGAGAAAGACAATATTCCTGATTTTTTGAAAGATTATGAAAAATATCCTGCAGTCGGAATAAACTGGGTAATGTTTGATTCCAACGGGCATAAAACAAAGCCTTTGTCGGGGGGGGGGCTTGTTACGGCTAATTATACAAGAGTGTCTAAAAATTATAATTTAGTTAAAAATAATTATATTAAATCTATTGTTAAACCTAAAATGGTTTCTAGTGTTTATGATCCTCATTTTGCTGTATATAAATATAATAAACCGGCAGTAAATGAAAATTTTGAAAATCTTCAGGGGTCAGTAACAAAACATACATCGATAAGAAAAATTCGTATAAATCATTATTATTCTAAATCAGAGGAAGAATATGCTAAAAAGACTGAAAGAGGTAATGCTGATAATTCAGCTAAACGAGAGTATGTCAGCAAACTTGTAAATTTTCCTGATTATGAATATGATTATGCGATACAAAAATATGTACCGGAATTAAAAAAAAGAATGAATATTTGTGAGGATAAAGTACAATGAAAAAAATACTTGTAACAGGTGCAAACGGAATGCTCGGGCAGGATTTGTGTCCTATTTTGGAAGACAATGGCTATGAAGTTATTGAAACAGACGTTGATACTCTGGATATTACAAATGCAGAGCAGGTAAAAGAGGTTCTGACAGAAAATAAACCCGATATTGTTATTCACTGTGCAGCATATACAAATGTCGATAAGGCAGAAGAAGATTTGAAAAACGCTGAACTAATTAATGTTACTGGTACTGAAAATATTGCGGAAGCCTGCGGAAAACTAGGAATTACTCTGGTTTATATTTCAACTGATTACGTATTTGACGGCACGAAAAATTCACCTTACACACCGGATGACAGAACAAATCCCATAAATAATTACGGATTGACCAAATATGAAGGAGAGGAAGCTGTCAGAAGCTTATGTGAAAAATATTATATTGCCCGTACAAGCTGGCTTTACGGATACCATGGCAAAAATTTTGTGGAAACCATGCTTTCTCTGGCAGATAAGCCTGAGTTAAAAGTTGTCGATGATCAGGTCGGATGTCCTACCTGGACAGTAGAACTAGCAAACGGAATTGTAAAACTTTTGTCAAAACCATACGGGACATACCATGTTTGCGGCTCAGGCGCAACCAGCTGGTACGGGTTTGCAAGAGAGATTTTTGTACAATCAGGTCTGGAGGTAAATTTGCTTCCTTGTACGACAGAAGAATTCCCCCGTCCTGCAAAACGACCTGCGTATAGTATTATGGAAAATGACGGAATTTGCAGAAACTGGCAGGATGCGCTCAGGGATTATTTGAAACTTAGAATATAAATATCCCGCGTTTTTCAGATTGCAATAAAATTTTTTTCCTTTTATAATAAAGAAGGAGAGATAAAACTCGGCAAAAAACTGAATAAATAACAATATTTATAAAAAGGAGAGTTACTATGACAAGAAAACCAATTATTGCAGGAAACTGGAAAATGAATTTACTTCGTGATGAAGCTAAAGAAGTTTTTGAAGGTGTTAAAAATTTTGTAAAAGATTACACAGCTGTTCAATTACCGACAATTGTTATCGCACCGGTATTTACATCAATTTCAGCAGTAGAAGCTGTAAAATGTGATTGCGGCTGCGGCGGCAATAAAATTTCTATCGCAGGCCAGAACTGCCACTGGGAAAAATCAGGTGCTTACACAGGTGAAATCTCTGTTGAAATGTTGAAAGATGCAGGCTGCGACTATGTAATTATCGGCCACTCTGAAAGAAGACAATATTTCTCGGAAACAGATGAAATGATTAACAAAAAAGCTAAAGCAATTTTAGCAGGCGGGCTTATTCCTATCATCTGCTGCGGTGAAACTCTTGAACAAAGAGAAGCAGGTGTTACAGACAGCTGGATTGCAGGACAGATTAAAGCTGCATTAGACGGAATTTCATCAGAAGATGTTGCAAAATCAGTTATTGCTTATGAACCTATCTGGGCTATCGGTACAGGCAAAACCTGCGATGCTGATGAAGCTAACAGAGTTATTGCAATGATTAGAAGTGTGGTTAAAGAAGTTGCCGGAGCACAAGCTGCTGATTCTATTAGAATTCTTTACGGCGGATCCGTTAAACCTTCAACAATTGAAGAACAAATGTCTAAATCAGATATTGACGGCGCTTTAATCGGCGGAGCTTCTTTAAAAGCTGACAGCTTAAATGAAATTATCGAAAAAACAATGAAACTTTCACTTGTTCATTAATTTTAATAAATGATAAGAT
>CALURE010000002.1 GCA_944323095.1 Candidatus Gastranaerophilales bacterium | reverse complement strand
ATTCAAAACACAGGCATCTGCAGAAGGCAGAAATTACTGCGTAACAGGCGGTGTTGCAAAAGCTGTTGAGACTTTGCTTCCCGAAGAAATTCCGGCTCATGTAGTTTTGGTTGACGGGCTTACAAAACAATCCGTCAGAGATTTGAAAAAGTATGCCAAAAACGGAATGTGTGAATTAGGCAATTTGATAGAAGTTATGGCATGCACAGGCGGCTGCCTTGGCGGTAATTCCACTATTAACGCTATGAAACCGGCCTTAAAACAGGTTAATGCATACGTTAGTGAAAGCAAATCAATCAAAGAACAGGTTGAAGAAACATCTAAATAATTAAACAGAAAAGCGGGAATTAAAATCCCGCTTTTTATACTATAATAAAAATTATGGAAGCTAAGAAGAGAAAAATAAGTATAATCGGTTCTACAGGTTCAATAGGCCGTCAGGCACTGGAAGTTATTGAAAAATTAGGTGATAAATTTGAAATTGTAGCCCTTGCAGGCGGCAACAATGTAGAACTTTTAAAAAAACAGGCTGAAAAATTTAAGCCAAAATATATTTGTTCAAATGCTGCCTCGTCCCGTGCGGGAGAGAGCTGGGGTGAGGGGTTAACAATTCTTCACGGCACAGAAGGCTTAGAACAAATCTGCTCCAATAAAGAAAACGATATTATTCTTGTAGCCTGTTCAGGTAAAGTTGGTCTGCGTCCTACATTAACCGCAATAAAAAACGGCATTGATATTGCGCTTGCAAACAAAGAAACGCTTGTAATGGCAGGCGATATTGTAATGTCAGAGGCAAAAAAATACGGTGTAAATATTATTCCTGTTGACAGCGAACACTGCGCAATCCATCAATGCATAAAAGATATTAATCAGGTTGATAAACTAATTATAACTGCATCGGGAGGCCCTTTCCTTCACAAATCAATTGAAGATATGAAAAATGCCACAGTGGAACAGGCACTTGCACACCCACGATGGAATATGGGCAAAAAAATTACCGTTGACAGCGCAACCTTGATGAATAAAGGATTGGAAATTATTGAAGCACATCATTTATTCGGGTTTGATTATGACGATATTGATGTTGTTGTTCATCCTCAAAGTATTGTGCATTCGGCAATAGAATATGTTGACGGAAGCGTTATTGCACAATTAGGGCTTCCGAGCATGCATATTCCTATCCAGTATGCCATAACTTATCCTGAAAGATTTGAAGGTATTAAATCAAAAAGTTTCAGCTTTTCAGAAATTGCAAGACTGGATTTTGAAAAACCGGATTATGAAAAATTTCCGACAGTAAAACTTGCTTACGAAACGGGAAGAACAGGCGGAACAGCAACTGTATGTATGAATGCAGCAAATGAAGAAGCTGTTTTTGCATTTTTAGACGGGAAAATCAAACTTTATAATATTTACGAAATCACAAAAAAAATGTGTGATGAGCATAAAGTTATTCATAATCCGACAATAGATGAAATTTTTGCAGTAGACGAACAAATTCGCGGAAAAACAAAAGAATATATTGCGAAATTTTCATAATAGATATTATAGGCAGAATCCCTCTCCCCGGGCAGGGGATAAAGGGAGAGTTTTTTGTTATGCGGGAACTATGCCTCCCCGCACCCCGCACTTAATTTCTTTCTTTTTGAGCGACGCAAAAAGAAAGAAATTAAGAAAAGAAAGAAAAACGCGCTGACCGTTTAATTACTGCTAAACTCAACCTGAACGAGTGAACTCGCTATACATTTGTCATCCTGAACTCGTTTCAGGATCTGATTTTACCGCTCAAACAGCACTCGTTTTGTTATTGTTTCGTTAAGCAGTAATTATTGAAGCCACTCTCTCTTACTCTCTCACCAATGGTGAGAGAGGATAATTTTTTCGTACACTTTAACGCACAGTATTCTATTCCTATAATATTTATCATGTTTTTACAAATCTTAACAAAAAAGGCAATATTTTGGGGAATAAATACTTTATATATTTAAGAGTATAAAATCAGAGGATTACTATGAGTAAAGTAAATCAGACACAGGGAATTTTAACAGAGCAGCAATTTAATGCAAGTCCGTTAAAAAATATTATGTCTTATCAGGATTATTTCAATAAGGCATTAAAACTTGGTTCTGCATTTACTCTAGCCCGTGCTATGGTGATGCAAAAAGCTGAAGATACCCAAAACAATATTGAAAATTCCGTCAAAGGATATTATCTGGAAAAAGAAGCTAAAAAAACAGAAGCAGAAGAAAAGTATTATGCTGCATTAGCTCAATATGAAGCAATGAAATCCGGTAAAGAATCAGCCGTAAAAGATTTGAAATACGCTACAAGTATGTACGGAGAAGAATCTTCACAGTATTCTGATGCGCTGAAAAAATATAATCTTTCCAGCAAATCGCTTTTCGGTGCAGATGTAAATCTCGGCATTGCGCGTGACCAGTTTAATTTTGCAAATAATTCAGCTTTTAAGGCATTTCTTACTACACGCTTAATTTAACTATACATTTGACTTGCAATTTTTCCTTTATATATTATCATGCAGTTTGTAGAGTGCTTACGCCAATAATCACTCAACAAGTAAAGGAAAATTAACATGAACTTAAAAAACAAACAGGAAATAGTCAAAAAATACGGTAAAAACGAAAAAGACACAGGTTCAACAGCGGTTCAGGTTGCTATGATGAGCCAGAAAATTACCGAACTTACCGAACACCTTAAATCTAATCAAAAAGATTTCGCTACAAAAAGAGGTCTTTTGATGATGGTAGGTAAAAGAAAAAGACTGCTTTCTTATTTGAAATCACAAAATCTTGATGAATACAGAGATTTAATCAAGAAATTAGGTATCAGAGGCTAATATTAAGGCTTTTGAAAAATTTTAAAGGGCTGTCAAATGAGACGGCCTTTTTTAATATTTAATCTCCCTTGAAAGCGGATAAACACAACGCAGGCGGTGGAGGTTATTGAAAATTTAAAAATGAAACATGACCTCCCTTGAAAAGGGAGGGGAACCGCGAAAGCGGTGAAGGGATTTTACAATGAAAACATTAAAATCAATGCGTTTACAAATAGGTGTTTTCGGCAGAACAAATGCCGGCAAATCTTCATTGTTAAACAAAATTACAAATCAGGAAATTTCAATTGTCTCCGATATTGCAGGCACAACAACCGATGTTGTTGAAAAATCAATGGAGCTTTTGCCGGTTGGGCCTGTTACATTTCTGGATACAGCCGGACTTGATGACAACACAGAACTCGGCGAAAAACGCGTTGAAAAAACATTGAATATTATCAACCGTATTGATATTGCGGTAATTGTATGCGACTTTAACGGTATTAGTGATTATGAAAAAGAACTTATTGCAAAATTTGATGAATTAAAAATTCCTTACTTAATTGTTGTAAATAAATGCGATATTCAAGAGTTAAGAAGTGATGCAGCTAAACAGCTAAACAGTTTAAATCATATTTGTACATCGGTTAAAACCGACGAAAGACTTGTGTTTAAATTCAAAGAGGCACTTGTAAAGCTTTTACCTGATGACTTTGTAAATTCTCCCAAAATTGCAGGGGATCTTGTGCCGGAAAAAAGTACGGTTATTCTTGTAATTCCAATAGACAAGGAAGCCCCGAAAGGCAGAATAATCTTACCTCAGGTTCAGACAATAAGAGATCTGCTTGACAGTAATTGTATATCTTATGTTGTTAAAGAAACTGAATTAAAACAGGCACTTGAAAATCTGAAAACACCTCCGGCTCTTGTAATAACAGATTCTCAGGCATTCAAACAGGTGAGTGAAATTGTACCTGACAATATTGCACTGACATCATTTTCAATACTTTTTGCGCGGTTGAAAGGTGATCTGGATGAATTTGTTAAAGGCGCCGGCGCAATTGAAAACCTGAAAGACGGGGATATGGTTTTAATTCTTGAAAGCTGCACACATCACGCAATAGAAGATGATATAGGAAGGGTAAAAATTCCAAATCTTCTGCGCAAAAAAACCGGAAAAAATCTTGTTATCCATAATTATGCAGGTCATGATTTTCCTGATGTCAAAGATTATAAACTAATAATCCACTGCGGAGCCTGTATGACAAACAGACGTGAAGTTTTGTCACGTATATTAATCGCAAATCAATCAGGAGTTCCGATTACAAACTACGGAATTGCAATATCTTATTGTCTCGGGATATTACCAAGAGCGTTAAAGATTTTTGGCAACTGAATTTTTATAATAATTAAACGTATTCATAAACCATCCGGCAAGAGTGTGCGGGTTTTCTTCCGGATTCATATAAAATCCCTGAATTTTATCGGATCCTTCAAGCTGCATATAAACATTTTCTCTTGCATATCTGTCATTAATTTTTCTAAATCTATTTTTCCCGTTTGAAACAAATTCATCATATGTTCCGCTTTTTACCAAATTAGCTCTGGCTGGATCAAGAACTGCAATTTTAATATTACAAGTTTCAGGATTATGCCCTATATAATTCCCGATAATATTAATCGCCTCTTTCAGGTTATTTTGCTCGTTTTTAAAATGAAAACTGTCAATATACTTTATCATACTCGGATCTTGCACAAGTCTCATTTGAAAACTTGTATTATTATAACTATTTTGATTTATTGCATTAATTTTCATATATCCTCCCCTTTTAACACTTTTTACTATCATATACTAATTTACAAAATTGTAAATTAAATTCCCTGAAATATTAATAAAATGTTACATATGTAGTAATCTAAATTACATTAAAATATGGATAAAAATTTTTATTTTCGGTTTTATTATATTAGTATGTATGACTATGAACCTGCAGAAGAAGACAAAGAATTAAAACAGGTAGGACTTGAGTTAATGTTTATGACACCTGAAAAAGGTGCATCAGATAACTGGGTTACTGCAGTTGAGCTTGCCAAAATGGTGGAACTGCCTGTCGAAACAGTTAAGAAAAAGCTTATTATTCTAAGAGATGCCGGAATTGTCAGAGTAAAAGGCATAAACCCGAAATACTGGAAGTTCGATGATTACAGTTTTCAGCGAATGGATGAGGATGATGAAGTTTACAAACTCCTTTGCAGTTTTGACGATGTAGATTTTGACAGATATTTCAGCTACTAAAATTCACGCATAGCCGGATAAACAGGCGAGACACCACATCTTTTGAATATTTTCGTTAATATGCAAAAGTACATTACTGCTATTGCTGCACCTTTTAATTAGCATTTATATTTAAAACGGATTGGTCTGCGAAAAGAGAAGTTCAAAACCAAACACTGCATCACGTATAAAATTTCTTGTGTATAATATTAATTGAAAGGATATAAAATATTAATGAAAACAATAAAAATAGCAAAAATGCAGGGCTGCGGAAACGATTTTGTAATCGTTGATTACACCGAATATGAAAAAACAGGTATGAAACCGGATGAGCTTGCTGTAAAATTATGCGACAGACACTACGGAATAGGCGCAGATGGTATGATTATCCCTAAAACAGATACAGAAAATACCGATCTTGGCTGGGATTTCTACAATTCAGACGGCTCAACAGCCCAGATGTGCGGAAACGGCATGAGATGTTTTGCTAAATATGCCTATGACAACAAACTCGTTAAGAAAAAAGCTTTTAGCGTTCAAACCCTTGCAGGAATTATAAAACCGGAACTTCTGGAAAACGGGCTTATAAAAGTTAACATGGGAACACCTGTTCTGGAAGACAAAAAAATCCCTTTCTGGGGTGAAAGAACGATAACAGCTCTCGATAGAGAATTTGATATAACCCCTGTTTCCATGGGAAATCCGCACTGTGTTATTATTACGGACGAAGATCCCATGCATCTCGCGCAAAAATACGGCCCAGTTATAGAAAAACATGAGTATTTCCCGGAAAAAACCAACACGGAATTTGTAAAAGTTAAATCCCGCATGGAAATTGATATGCGTGTTTATGAACGCGGATGCGGAATTACTTTAGCCTGCGGAACAGGTGCATGCGCAAGCGTTGTTGCATGTGTTTTAAATAACTTAACAGAAAATAAAGTTAAAGTTAACCTTCTCGGCGGGCCTGTCTTTGTTGAATGGCAAGGATCTAAGGATAATACACAGGAAGATATTTACTTAATCGGTTCAGCAAATTACAGCTTTTTTGCAGAGTATATATTGTAAAATAAGCTGTTTCCATGATATTATTATTCCATACACTAGAATAGGAGAAATAACAATATGAAAAATTACGAATTACTAACTGTATTTAAACCGGGTTTAGATGCAGAAGAAGTAGATAAAGCTCTTGAAGCTCTCGGAAAAACAGTTTCCGATCTGGGCGGAAAAGTTGTTTCTACTGACAAAACAGGCAGAAAAAAATTGGCTTACGATATCCAGAATTTCAGAGACGGATTTTTCGTAACTTCAGTTTTAAGCTTACCAGAAGACAAAGTTGCAGAATTCAGACGTCAATTACGTTTGAGCGATAATATTTTGAGAACTATGTTTTTAGAAGCTTCTAAAGCAGGAGTATAAATTATGAGCCTTGCGAAATCAGTAGTTACAGGAACAGTTTACAGAGCACCGGAAAAACGTTTTACACAGAATAACGTTGCGGTATCTGCATTTGTTCTTAACATTGGTGAAAGAGAAGAAACTCTTATCAGAGTCCTTTCAAAAAGAAATAATCTTGATGAAATTGTTTCATCTCTCACTAAAGGCGATCGCGTTCTTGTTGAAGGAAGGCTTCAAACAGCAACAGTGAAATCAGACGACGGTTCTGAAAGAAGAATTTACGAGATAGACGCAAACACAATCGAAAAATTCGGCGAAGGTGCATCAGCTCCCGCAAATCAGAAATTCGGGACAGAAGAAATCGTTAAATTTGAATCGGATGATCTGTCAAACGAACTGATTAACGAAGACGAAATTCCTTTTTAAGGAGCGTAGCCGCTCCACCCGACATACAGATGTTGGACAAAACTTGTACGTTCTAAACTAAAGAAGGAGCGTAGCCGCTCCATCCAACAAAGCTTAAGACTTTGTATGAAGCGCTTTTGATTGATACTGAAATAATTTCAATATATTCTTAATGTCGCTTTTGCATGTCAATGCACCCGGGTATTATCGTCATTCCGAACTTGTTTCGGAATCTCCTTACCCCTCGCACCTGTTTTGCTTTATGGATGATATAATTGATGTAGTAGATAAAAAATGGCTAGAAAGGCTAAAGAAAAAATGGCAAGACAAAACAACGACGAAAAGAAAAAACGCAAAAATTGCAGTCTCTGTGCTGATAAAGTTGAAACAATCGATTACAAAGATGCTGCAAAGTTGAAAAGATACCTGACTGAAGCCGGAAAAATTATTCCGCGCAGAATTACAGGCAACTGCGCTAAGCACCAGAGAATGATTGCAACAGCAATTAAGCGCGCAAGAGAAGCCGCTATTATTGATTACGTTTTTGATTAATTCGTAAAACTGCTAAAAAAGACTTGTTCCACGACGGGACAAGTCTTTTTGTTTATTGTAAAATATGTACTATGAAAAGTAATATCACTCTAATCGGCATGATGGGATGCGGCAAAACTACAGTAGGAGCTGTTCTTGCAGAAAAATTAACGGATTACAATTACATTGACATAGATGCAGAAATTGAAAAAAGCACCCAAAAAAAAATATCTGAAATTTTTTTGAAGCACGGTGAACAATTTTTCAGAATGCTTGAATCAGATAAGATTAAAAAAATTTGTAAAGAGAAAAATTACATTATCTCAGCAGGCGGAGGCGCTTTTGAAAATGAAGAAAACAGAAAAATAATGCTTGAAACTTCAACCGTTATTTATTTAAAAGCCTCACCGCAAGAAATTTATAACAGAATTAAACAGGAAAATCACAGACCGCTTTTAAAGAAAAACTTTTCCGTAGAAAAAATAGCATCAATTATGCAGCTAAGAGAAAAAAATTATCAAAAAGCAGATATTACCGTTGACACAACGGGCAAAAATCCTTATGATATCGGAGAAGAAATTTTAGGAGTCTTAAAACTAAATGATTGAATTGTCAGTTAATATAAAAAGTGAAAGCAAATCTTATCCTATTATAATTAAAAATGAAGAAATCTCTGAATTATCGGGCAGACTTGTATCTTTTCTGCAGGATAGAAAATACATTGCCGTAATATCCGAAAAAGTTGAAAAACTTTACGGGACACAGCTTAATATACCAGAAGAAAATAAATTTATTTTAAAAGACGGCGAAAAAGAAAAAAATTTTAAAAATTACAAAAAAATACTTGAAAAAGCTTTAAAAATGAAGTTGACACGCAAAGATGCAATGGTAGCAATCGGCGGAGGGGTCGCCGGAGATATAACAGGATTTGCAGCATCAACCTATATGAGAGGAATAGATTTTATTCAGGTTCCGACAACATTATTGTCCTGCGTTGACAGCTCCGTCGGAGGCAAAACAGGAATTGATACCGGCTTCGGGAAAAATCTCATAGGCTCATTTTACCAGCCGAAAATAGTATTTATAAATCCAAAATTTCTCAAAACTCTTGACGAAAGACAATTTAAAACAGGTATGGGAGAAGTTGTTAAATATTCGTTTATAGAAAAAAGCTGTAAATGCGACGAAGAATTAAACCTGACTAACTTCCTGAGCGAAAAATCAGAACAGATTTTAGCGAGGGATGAAAAAATATTATCAAAACTGATTGAAATCTGTATTAAATTAAAAATATCCGTAGTTGAAAAAGATGAAAAAGAAAGCGGACTCAGAAGAATTCTAAATTTCGGGCACACATACGGCCATGCTGTTGAAAAAATTACAAAATACAAAAAATTCACTCACGGGGAAGCAATTGTTGAAGGGATGAAATTTGCCTTTAAACTTGCCGTAAAACGTAATCTTATTGACAAAAATTATATGTTTCTGGCAGAGGATGTAATAAAAAAATACAATTTCCGTGAAATTCCCCAATTTAACATTGATAAAATGATTACCTTAATGCAGATGGATAAAAAAGCATTATCGGATAAGATTGTATTTATTTTACCGACGGATTACTCAACTGTTGATGCTTTTGAACTTAAACCTGATGAAATAAGATAATCATCCCTCACCCCAGCCCTCTCCCACAGGAGAGGGAGTAGTCAGTCATTCTGAACCGTCAGGTGAAAGAATCCAGCTTATAATAGCTAGCTGACGGAGGTCAGGAAGTCCGGAGGTCAGGCTGGTATAATAAATGAGTATTGGAATATTATACCAACACCGCTTTAAATGAAAATAGCCTGCCCTCTTGTCTTCTGTCCCTCTGACCTTCCGATAATCATCCCTCACCACAACCCACTCCTATAGGAGAGGGAGCAAAGTAGGGCGGGAATGCTTGCACTTAGCGCATCCTGCAGCCTTAAAACATTAGTGAAAATTACAGCGAATTATAATACTCTTTCATAAGTTTGCAGTCATCTTCAATATTAGGACTTTCACAGACAAGCGCCCCTTTTACATTAAATTCTTTCAAGACCTTTAACAAATCCTTGTAATTCATATCCGACTCTTGAAGATTAAGGTGCTGTTTTTCACCTTTTGCGGTATATTCAATTCCTGCCAGATGCCCGTGAAAGTTCTCAAGGGCATACTGTCCGATTTCATTTCCGATTTTTTCAATTACCTTTGAAAATTCGTCATAAGTATTATATGCGCCTGCCGAACGTGCATGAAGATGAGAAAAATCCACACAGGGAAGCACCTGTTCGAATTCCTTTGAAAGATTTATAATTTCGTCAATATCCCCCCACTGAGTTGCTTTGCCTGTTGTTTCGGGACGAACCCAGACATTTATGTTTTCACGTTCCAGAACATCTATTATACGCTTAGTTTGGGTTTTAACCTGATTATAAACAGTTTCTTTATCAGCTCCCATGTAAAATGCGGCATGATAAGTTATACTGAAGGCTCCTGCCTGTGAAGCTACTGATGCCGTATCAATAATTCTTTGCACACTTGCATCAATTTTTTCTTCTTCCTTTGAATTAAGGTTAATGTAAAAAGGACCGTGTGCAGTAATTACAAAATCTTTTGATTTTTCTTTCACAAATTTTCTATGATTGTCGTTCATTCTAACACCATGGACAAATTCAAGCTCCATACCGTCAAGATCCATTTCCTCAAGAATATCAAAAGCCTGCGGATAACTTGCTTTACCTGTTCTAATTGGCATGCCTGCCGTTATAAAATTCAGTTTATCAAAAATTTTCATTATACTTTAACCTTAAAAAGCTGTTCAAGAATATCGCATGCATCTGATACAAATTTTGAGCAGTGGGCTTTTCTTTCAGCACCTTCAAAACCTTTAGACAAAACGCGGCAGCATGTAACCTTGTTGCGTTTTTTGAATTCTTCAACAATTTTTGCGGCATTTTCACGTGCTAAAACTTCATTACCTTTAGAATTTTCTCTCCCGAAATTATACCCGTTAACAATCTGAGCTGCGGCAACAGCCCCGCATACGCATCCTGATGCCATTCCGCCTGAGAATGCGGTTGCACATGATAAAAGTTCTCTCGGACACAAACCTTCCTCGGATGCAGCTTTAATAACACTTTCCGCACAGGAATATCCCTTATTTACATAAAAATCAACAGCTTTTTCTTTCATAATACACATCTCCTTATTGAATATTATAGCATAAATAATTTTTACATATTGTCATTTACGGAAGTTAACAAATTAGCTACTGATGGAGAGTTTCATTTTTTAAAAGATGCTGAAACACAGAGGTCAATCTGACGTTCAGCATGACGGGACTTATATACATCTTTACACCAACTTTGCGCTTATTACTCTGTCAATTCCCGCAAGGTCTTTAATTATTTCAATATCCCCGAACCCGTTTTGCTCCATAATTTTTTTAACATCTAATGACTGCCCTATACCCAGTTCAAACATTAAATATCCGCCCTTATTCAATATTTCAGGCGCACCCTGTGTTATTTTTTCGTAAAACTCAAGACCTTTTTCGTCTTTTGTAAAAAGAGCCTGCTCAGGATCAAATTTAACTTCAATTTGAATTTTTTCTTTTTCGTAAGGCGGGATATAAGGCGGGTTAGAAACTATTATATCAAAGCTTTCACCCGGTTTTACATTTGAAAATATATCGGATTTTCTAAAAATTGCTTTATTAAAAAGGTTTAACCTCGAAGCGTTATCAAGCGCAGTATTCAAAGCGTCTGTTGATATATCAAGCCCGATCATCCGGCAGTCAGTGTGTTTTGCTATCATACAGGCAATGCAGCCAGAACCTGTTCCAACATCCAGCGCCATTTTGAAATTATTTTGATTTATAACTTCAATTGCTTTACGCACTAAAATCTCTGTTTCATCGCGCGGTATCAATACAGAGGGATTTACTATAAACTTCTCCCCCATAAAATCCGCAAAACCCGTAATATGCTGTACAGGCTGACGCGTTTTTGCACGCAGCAAGGCTTTTTCTTTGACTAATTCAAGTTTTTCGGCAGTCAATTTATTTCCAATAACTATATCTTTTACACCGTAATTTGCGAAATGCTCAAGCAAAAGTTTAACTTCAACATTTGCTTCATTCGGCTCAATTCCGCTATCCGTTAATATCTTCAAAATCTCTTGAATACTCATTTAATATTCTCTCTATCTCGTCACGTGCCTCTAACTTTGATGTCAATTCTTTTTTTTCTATATTATATTTTTTGCACAAACGATCGTAATAATAAAGCTGTTTTTTTGTCGGCTGTTCTTTTGACATTTTAACTTCACGAAGAAATGCGCGTTTTTTCTTTTCATACTCTTTTTGTGCCTGAATTAAAGGTTCCTGCTTTTTTTTATAATCGTAATATTTTCGGCATTCTCTCAGGTAAAGCATTGTTTCTTCAATAAATTTGTCATCATCAAGATAGTTTTGAAGAAATTCAAAATGCGGGTTATTAATTTCAAGATAGTACTTTTCATCATCAATAAATTTGTCAAGAATATCTTCCATACACATCTCAGGCGATTTTTTAACCAGTGCACGCAAAAAATTACACAGAGCTGATTTCTGTGTTTTTGTCATATCAAGGTAAATTTGATTTTTTATCTGGTACATTACTTTTTAAACAAATCTTTCACACTGAATTTAGACAAGTTTTCTTTACGGAATTCGACAAATTTTTTCATAATCGGATTTGTGCTATGATGAACAGATTTTTTTTCAATCTTTTCATCAGCCTTTGTTTCATTTTCAATTACGGTAAAATCTCTCTTGTCCATAAAATAATTATACCTCTTTATATATTTATAAAAAAGTTTGTTAAGAAAAAATTGACTTTTTTTTATATAAAGAGGATATAACTTTACAAATTTTTACATTTTTATAATTGCATAAAAGTTTTATGCAATGAATTTGCCCATACCCTGAATAGGGATTAATTCAGCAGTTGCGGCAGTCTTTTTATTTTCAGCCGGAATAAGACTGTATAATTTTTTAATAATTGCATTCGGCTGGGAAGCTTCTATGGTATTTGTCTGTTGTCTCTGCTTTTTATTTCTTTTGTTTAATTTGTTTATTGCCCGTTTTTGTTTCGCTTTCATAGGTCTGAACGCAATATTATTATCATATTCAGCCTGCTGGGCTGTATTTACAACTGTCAGCCTGCTTTCTTCAACAGTATTTCTCTGACTGCTGTTCAAATATTTTGTATCTATATTTTGTATTATTTCACTTTCAGAAGCTTTAACAGCAGCAGAGCTTTCCACTGTTTGAGGAACAGATTTTGGCATTTGCCTGCTTAATTTGTCATTACCCGCGCGCTGTGCTGTTTCTGTCAAAACCTTTTGACTTTCTTTTACTTTATTTTTCACACCGGCCGCACCTTTATTTCCGGCAATCAAATAAGCCACACCGATTACGGCAAGCCCGGAAAGTGCTGCCGCTAAATATGCCGGTGCATCTTTTGAGAATTCTTTTTTAGGTTTTTGTGAAATATAATTATTGTCTGTTTTTCTAAATGTTTGTACAGCATCACCGAAACTAATCTTGTCTATCATAATAAACATCCTTTCCGTGTTACAGAAAAATTTAACAGTTGAATAAAATAAGTTAATAACCTTTAGACACAGTTCAAATTTATATTTAAATATTATATCTAAAAACAACAAATTTTTAAAGTGATTTATTAAGAATTATTACAATTGTAGTTTTGCAATTCTGACGTTTAAAACAGCTTCAATGTCAACCCCGCCGAGTATTTCGGTAATCAAATCATTCGGGTTTAAATCAGCTTTGTCAAAATGCGGCAGAATACCTAGAATTTTGACATTTGTATATTCCTCAATCAATCTTGGAAGCATTTTTATGTCAGCATTATCAGTGTTATCAGGATAATTTGTAAGAATAATCCCGCGGATACTTATGTTTTTTTCAACAGCATGGTTTATAGTTAAAATTATATTGTTGATAGAAGAATTTATAACAGAAACAACAAGCAGCAAAGGTATATCAAGCATTTTTACCATATCTTCTTCCAAAAAATTCTTGCTCAAAGGGGTTGCAAGACCTGAGACACCGTCAACAACCAGCAATTCATTAATATCTTCAAGTTTCTGGTAATCCGCAAGTATCTGATTTTTATCTATGATAATGTTTTCTTTTGCCGCTGCCAGTAAAGGGTTTGACGCATCTTTAAACAGGTAAGTAAAATATGTTTTTATATACGGATCGGAAAATTTAATATAAGCAAGATCAGGCGATTGCACAAATCCGTTTTTTTCGATTACACCTGTTTCAACAGGTTTATAAACAGCAGTAGAATATCCCAAACTCTGCATAGTCGCGGTCAATCCAGCAGTAACGAAAATTTTATCGGAAAATTTGTCCGACCCCGTAATAAACAGTTCTATCATAAGCTAATACTAACACGTTAGTATTTTTCTTGTAAAGTAGCCGCTGCTTTCTGCCCTCATTACATATGTTCTTCCGTAAATATAGCCGGCAAAAAGAATAAAAAAAAGGAGCAATAAGGCTTTGTCCGTTGCCAGACAGAGTCTCAAAACTCCGTTGGAATTAAGAATAGCTGGAAGTATGAAAAAGATTTAATTATATTTAATACGGATTAATAACTTTTAGCAATTACCCGGGTGAGCAATTTTAAGAAAATTGTTGCAATTTTAAAGATTGTAATTAATAATGTTTATATGCTTAAAAAAATATTACCTGTTTTAATTATTCTTTTCGTTCTGCCAGTACAGGCACAGACTATGTTAACGGGAAAAATTGACTACACTGTTGATTCTGCAAGAGAAGAACTTTTAAAAAATCCCGTAAAAAAGCTTAACCCTGAACTTGTCAAAACAAATTTGAATGACAAAAATTATCTTGAAAACAAAACATACAGCTTAAAAGGAAAAGCTGAACTCAAAGACAGAACTCTGGCATTTTTTTCGGATTCAACATATGCGGTAATGTATAATAATGATAAATATCATGTATGGTACTATTCAAATTACGGCAAACTTATCTTTGCAGAAGAAAAAGATAAACTCGTTTATCCCTATAAATCTTATAAATACACCCCCTCGGGCAGACTTGTAAATATGGGTTTAAGAGTTTCAAAAGATGAAACATTTATATACAATTCCTCGGGCAAGCTTATTGCACACTGGCTTAAGGACAAGGCATACGATGAAAAAGGCAGTGTTATTATGACAAGAAAATATGTCAGATAAAAATTTTCCGCTGAATATCATCCCATCATTTCAATAAGTTCCTGAAACAAGTTCAGGAAAACAATATTTATTTATAATTATTATTTCAAATTCCAAAAATATCTCCGGAATTTTTCTTTTAGTCCTAATTTTCTAAATTCGCCTTTTTGAACGGATTCTATTTCAAAAGGTTCCGGCTGAACAGTTCTTGCAAATTTTATATCAGGCTCACCGAAAAGCATAACGTAAGATGCCTTGTAACCTTGAGGGATTTTCAAATAATCAGACAATTCAGGCATGATTAAAAGACAAAATTCCGCAAGACCGCACCAGCATGTTCCGACATTCATACTCTGCGAGTAAAGCTCAAAGTAGCTCAATGCAATCATTGGATCAACATTGTAGCATGGCGCATCAACAGGTGTTGAAACAACAACCATATGCGGAGCGCCTCTAAATACGATATCATTACCATTTAAAAAAGAATTAAGATATTTATTAAACTTGTTAATAATTGCCCTGACAGGTTTTTTAGTTAATGCATCAAGAATTTTTTTGTTTACATAAGAACGAAATTCGTTCATAACTTCAATATCATCAATAAATGCGAAATGAAGTTTATGGAAATTACACCCTGTCGGCACATATTTAAGCATATCTTTCAATTTCTGCATTTTCTCCTGCGATAAATTTTCCTGCTTATAGTGCCTGCAACTTCTTCTGGATTTAATCAAATTCAAAATCATTTCAGGATTTTGTGAATATATTTTGTCTGAATTTTCAGGATTTTTACCGCAGACCGATATCGCCCCGACAGGACAAACAGCAAGACAGTGCTGGCATTTGAAGCATTTCCCCTCATCAATTTCAGGGAATTGTTCATCATTGAATTTTAAAGCCTTAGCAGAACAATCTTTAACACATAGACCGCAATGAATACATTTTTCCTTATCAACTTCAAACATAATTTCTACCGCCTTCCTAAATAATAAATTTACTTTTTTATTATACAAGAAAAAATTATTAATGATATAATTTTGAATATGAAAAAATTTCTAATATTGATTTTAATATTACTCATTTGCCCTGCCGGTTTTACGCAAAAAACCGTTGAAAAAATTTCGCTTCAGGAAGCTTTAGATATTGCGCTTGAAAATAATATTGATTATCAGGTCTCCAAAATGAATATCGACAAGGCCGTAAATACCGTTAAGGCATCAAACAGACTCCAAAACCCCGAGATAAACACTTTTTTTAATATTGGAGAAATCGGCAAAGGAGAACCACAGGCAGCAGGTTTGAGTGAAAAAATAGAAATTGCAAAGCGTGATGCACGGAAAAAACTTGCACAATCTAATCTTGAGCTTGAAAAACAAAACCTTGATTATGTAAAGTTTGACCTAAAAATGGATGTACGTGAGGCATATGTCAATCTTGTCGCGGCAAAAGAAATTTTAAACGTTCTTGAACAGCGCCGCAAGTTATTGAATGATCTTCTGGCTATTGCGAAAAAACGTGTTGAAGCAGGCGAAGTTGAAGAAATTGACGTAATTCAAACAGAAATTGCACTCGATCAGCTTGTTATTCAGGTCAATACGCAAAAAGCTAACGTGAAAAGTGCTATGTATAATTTCAACAAAGCAATAAATGCCAGTAACACCGGAATTTTATATGATGCGGAAGACGACAATTTCTCCGATAAAGACGACTTTATAGCACTTTTAAGCCCGAAACCTCTTGCAAGAATTCCATCATTTGATGCTATAAAAGAAAGCTCTCTTAAAAACAGATACGATATAAAAATAGCAGAACAGAAAATTGATGTCGCAAAGAAAAATCTTGTTTACGTCAGCCGCCAGAGAGTTCCTGATATTGAACTTCAAGGGGGGTACAGTTTTATTACACGCGGAATGAGTGATTCAGGCAGGGCTGTCAGCGGTGCTTATGCAGGCGCAAATATCGTAAATATTCCGCTTTTTTATGCATACAAACCCGAAATTCAAAACGCAAAAACAGAAATTAATCAGGCAGAACTCAATTATATGTCGGTGAAAAATAAAGCAATAAACGACCTTAACAGCGCATATGAAAAATTCGTTACCGCAAAAATTAATCTTAATTACTACAATGATAACCTTATTAAAAATTCAAAAGATATGATAAGAGTTGCCCAGAAAAATTATGCGAACGGAAAAGCATCATTAACAACACTAATCGTTATGGAACAGTCTTACAGGTCAATAGTTGCAGGCTACACCTACGCACTTGCTGATTATTACAATTGCTGGATTGAATTTCTAAGAGAAGTAAATTCTGAAAATTTTGACTTAAATGAAGAAAGTATATAAATTTTATGAACATTAAACAACGGCTTTTAGATGACTCTGAAAAAGATTTTCAACAATTTTCGGCCGCATTAATCCCGAATATCAGTAACGTTCTGGGTGTCAGGCTTCCAAAACTGCGTAAAATTGCAAAAGAAATTTACAAAAGCGGGGAATGGGAAAATTTTATTAAGCAAAATAAATTTGAATATATGGAAGAAGTCATGCTTCAGGGAATGGTTATAGGACTTGTAAAACTGCCGCCCGAAAAAATACTTGAACTTGTCAAAAACTTTATCCCTAAAATAAATAACTGGTCAGTGTGTGACAGTTTTTGCAACAGCTTAAAATTTACACAGCAGAATAAACATCTTGTGTGGGAATTCATTCAGCCGTATTTTAAATCAACAAATGAATATGATATACGCTTCGCCTATGTGATGCTTATTTCATATTATATTGATACGGAGTTCATATCTGATGTATTAAAACTGATTGATGAATTTAAAGATGAAAGATATTATGCAAGAATGGCTGCTGCATGGGCGCTTTCGATATGTTACACAAAATTTCCCGAAAAAACTTTTGAATATCTGAAAAAATCAAAACTTGATGATTGGACTTTCAACAAAAGCATTCAAAAAATTTGCGAGTCGCTGAGGGTTGATAAAAGTACAAAAAATATGCTAAAATATCTTAAAAGAAAATGAACATAATAACTGAAAAAAAACTGGCAGCAGGGCTTTCAATAACTTCCAATGCCGTAATAATTATTTTAAAGCTCATAGCAGGTATAATCTCCGGCTCAATAAGTATAATCTCCGAGGCAATACATTCATTGAGCGACTTTCTGGCATCTGTGCTGACATTTTTTGCGGTAATGAAATCTTCTGAACCTGCTGACAAAGAACACCCCTTCGGACACGGGAAATACGAAGATATGTCAGGGTTTATTGAGGGCGGACTGATAATTTTTGCAGCTCTTTTCATTATTTACGAAGCCTGCAAAAAATTATTTATGCCTGAAACTTTTGAAGTCGATACGACTTTAGGTATTGCGGTAATGCTTTTTGCGGTCGTCGCAAATTTCATTGTCAGCAGCATTCTTTTTAAAGTCGCAAAAAAATCAAATTCAATCTCGCTTTTCGCTGACGGGGAACATTTGAGAACTGATATTTACTCATCACTCGGGGTAATGGCATGCTTAATTCTGATAAAATTAACGGGCATTTATATTTTAGACCCTGTTATTGCAATTCTTGTTGCAATGTTTATTTTGAAAGCCGGATTTTCAATTTCAAAAGAAACCTTAAATAATCTCCTCGACGGTTCTTTACCGCCCGAAGCTTTAAAATCAATTGAAGAAATAATTCATTCTTATAAGTCTGATTGTGTACTCGACTTTAAAAACCTAAGGGCACGTCGCTGCGGGCCTTCAACTGATATAGAATTGACAATACTTTTTCCGAAAGAAATGACAATAGAAAAATGCCATTGCATATGCGATGAGATAGAAAATTTAATCACACAAAAGCTCGGACATGTAACAATTATGATACATGCAGAACCTGAATGTGAAAAATGCAGCAAATAACCCCTCTTTATTTACAATTTGTAAACATGTACTTTTCAAACCGGTGTTTTTAAAGTATGCTTGGCATGTGTGCATGTGCACATTTTAAAATTTTAGAAAGGGAATTTATGCCAAAATTTAATTTGATGTCATACATTATGCCTCCCGAAGATAAAATGTTTTTCACATATTTTCAGGACAGTGCGGAAATCTGCCAGAAAACAGCAAGATTATATGACAAAATTATGCATGATCATTTGAACGATGAATACAAAGAAAAAGCTCTTAAATATAAGAAAAAAGGCAAATTGTCATATAGAGCAGTTCTTAAACAACTGAACAAAAGTTTTATAACCCCTATTGAAAGAGAAGATATTCAAACTATTGCCGTTCAACTAAATAAAATTACAAAAAAAATCGTAAAAGCCTGTTTAAATTTGGAAGTGTACAGATTAAACAACTACACTGAAGAAATGAAAGAACAGGCTTTAACTTTAGTGCAGGCAACAGATAAACTCGCAGAAATTATTAAATTATTCAAAAAAGTATCTGATGTTGAAAAAATTACAAAACTCAACATTGAAATGAAAGAAATAGAATCGCACGGGGATGAAATTCACCGCCGCGCAATGGGCAATCTGTTTTCAGGAAAATACGAAGCTCTTGAAGTTATTAAATTGAGAGACATGTATAAAGAGATTGAAAATGCTTTTGATGCCTGCTTTTATGTATCGGACACCATTCTGAACGTAGTGTTGAAGCAAAGTTAACTCCATCTCCCCGTGTTCTCAGGAATTAAGAAAAATTCTGAAATTCAGAATGACAATTTTCAAAAAAGGAATTTTCATGTCAATAACAATTTTACTTTTAATAGCTGTAGTTCTGGTAGCTCTGGCATTTGAATTTATAAACGGATTTCATGACTGTGCAAACGCAATTGCAACAGTTGTATCTACAAAGGTTTTATCACCGAAACAGGCTGTTTTATTTGGAGCAAGTCTTGAATTTGCAGGAGCATTAACAGGAACCCATGTTGCAAAAACTATCGGAGCAGGGATTGTTAATTCCGATATGATTACACTAACCGTAATATTCTGTGCGCTGCTGGCCGCTGTTATCTGGAATTTATTCACATGGTGGCTCGGGCTTCCGTCAAGTTCATCACATGCACTTATCGGCGGACTTCTTGGTGCAGCAATTGTCAAAGCAGGTTTCAACGTAGTACATTTCCACACACTTATTGATAAAGTTATAATTCCAATGTTTACATCACCTGTTTTAGGATTTTGTGTCGGATTTACCCTTATGCTTTTAATTGCCTGGGTAATCCTTATTCTCCGTGAAAACCCGCAGACAGTAAACAAACAATTCAGAAAATTACAGCTTATTTCATCGGGTTTAATGGCTTTGAGCCACGGCTCAAATGATGCACAAAAAACAATGGGTATAATCACACTTGCTCTGTTAGCAGGCGGTGTTCTTCACAAAAGTCCGTCAGGAGAATTTGAAATTCCGCTTTTTGTAATAATCGCCTGTGCTTTAACTATGGCTGCGGGAACAATGAACGGCGGCTGGAAAATTATTAAAACCATGGGGCATAAAATTATCAAATTAAAACCTATACACGGATTTGCCGCAGAAACTTCTGCAGCAGGATTAATTTTGACAGCGTCGCATTTCGGAATACCATTGAGCACAACACATGTTATTTCAACTGCAATTATGGGAGTCGGCTCGACATTCCATGCACATGCCGTTAAGTGGAGAATTGTAGGAAATATCGTTATTGCATGGGTTCTGACAATACCTGCGTGTATGATTATTTCATCAATAATTTATTATTTAATCTATAAAATAGGAAGGTAGCACAAGCCGGATGGAAGCACATTCCGGCGATGAGACGGGGAAGAATTACCTGCCGGCAGTGGTCTTTTCTTTTTGTTCTTTCAACCTGCGTTTAAAAAGTACACGTTGAAATAAATTATACATTTTTTCACTGTTTACAACGGTAATTTGTGTCTTTTTATGTAAAAAATCAATATTTACATATGGTTTCCGGCTAAAAATATTGTTTTCAATATTCACAAGTTGAAACAGCCCTTCAGTTAATACACTGACGGGCTCTCTCAAAAATATTTCAAATGTCTTTCGAATATCGAATTTTTTCATATCCCTATTTTGCTTTGTTTTTAAATTTTTCGATTTTCTTATTAATATCAGCTTTATCAGCTGCATTGGGGTTCATAGCAAGATACTGCTGGTAGTATTTAATTGCCCCTCTGTAGTTAAGTTCTTTTTCATATGACATTGCTTTAAGCTTAGCAATCTGGGCGCTGTTGTGATAAAAATCTATAGCACGGTTGCAGTATTCTATTGCAGATGCATAGTTATCCTGCTGGTATTCTCTCTGGGCAATGTCAAAGAATTCATTAGATTTTGTTTCGCAAAGATTAATGTATGCAATACCGTTTTTAGCAATTACGTTGTCCGGATCTTTTGTTAAAGCTTTTTGCAGAGCCTGACGTGCTGTTCTGAACTGTTTATTATGAACAAGAATTTCTGCAAGATATAAATCATCGTCAACGGAATTTGAGAAATTAATTGCATTTTCAAAAGTATAAACAGCATCTTTTTCTCTGCCCATTGCAAGATAAGCTTCCCCTTTAATTACATTGTCCATAAGATTATTTCCTGCAGCCTGAATAATATAGTTCAAACTGTCGCGGGAAAGTGGTTCCTGATGGATAAGTCTTGCAAGTTTCAATTTCGCAAGATGAAGTTCCAGATCCTGCGGGCATCTTTCGATTGCCTGATTAATATAATCATATGCAAGATAAACTTCTTTATTAGTAGTTATGCCGTTATTTTCACCGCGGTCTTTTGCCATTTCGTAATAAGTATTTGCAAGACCTACAATTGCATCGTCATTATATTTTTCATCACCTACAAGACGTGAATAATAATCAAGTGCTTGCTCATATTTTCTGGTATGAAGCGCCATATTTGCAATTTTCAATTTGCCTTCCTGATAATTAGGATTGATGGCAATCACGGTTTTCAGCTGTTCCATTGCAAATTCTTCATCGGCACGGTTTTCATAAATTGTTGCAAGGTTAAGATACGGTCTTGAATTTTCCGGTTTAACAATCTGAGCCTTTTTAAATGAATTAATTGCAGCGGCCTGATTGCCCTGTTTCAAATATAATTCTCCCTGCAAAGTCAGAGCCGGTGAAGAATTCGGGTTAACATGCACGGAATGGTTTACCCATGTAAGTGCTTTGGAATAGTTGCCTCTGCGGGTTTCAACCTGCGCCATATGATACCATGCTGTCGGGTTATGGCTGTTGTATTTCATTGCTTTCATGAAATAATTTTCGGCAGAATCAAGGTCTCCGTTCATCATTTGAACAACTCCGATATTATCATATGCTGTTGCAAATGAGGAATTAATTTTTAATGCAGTATTAAATAAATCAAGAGCATCGTTTTTGTTGCCGAGTTTTAAAGTTGCAACACCCATAGCATTATATGCTTCGTAGTATTTGTTATTCAAATTAACAGCATTAACAAATTCTCTTATAGAATTGTTAATCAAACCTCTTGTATTTTTAATATAATCAACATCCGAAGAAGTTGTTCTCTGGAGATATACAAGCCCCTGCGCATAGTGCAGAGTCGGATTTTTCGGGTATTGTTTCAAAAGTTTATCCAGCTCTTTTTGAGCAGGGTCAAGTTTATGCTGTTTTGCCATAGAAACAGTTCTGAGAGCCAGAAGATTAATGTCATTCGGCTTTGCATTCAAAAGTTCTCTAATCTTTTCATCTGCCTGTGCACAGTGATTATATTCAATCAATTTTGAAATTTCAGGGTAAGCCTGAGATGCAGTTTTCGCAGTGACAGGGGTTTTTACTGCCGCTTTTGCTGAATTTGCGGTATTTTTCTGAACCTGAGCCTGCAATTCTTTTGAATACACAGGTGCAGCAAGGACTGCTGTAACGACAATTGATGATATCAATAATTTTTTATAATTCATGTTATCTCCTGGAGCGATTAACAATTTAGCTATTTCAATTCTTTTAAAAATATTGTATAATAGTTTTATAAAAAAAGCAATAATATAAATGAATTAGAAATATGGGTGTAAATTATACTTCAAAACAGGATCTGGAAGATTTTAAATCATACATAATTGCTGAAAAAAATTTTTCAAAACATACAGCAAAAGCTTATTGTTCTGATATTTTAAGTTTTCTTGTCTGGATGGATGAGCAGTCATGCGAGGAGGTAAACTTTGAAAAAGTGAGAGAATACCTTCACTTTATACAGAGATTTAATTACAAAAAAACAACAATAGCTCGCAAAATTGCGTCATTGAGAACTTTTTACAAATATTTATACAGAGAGCGCAAAGTTGACTCAAATCCTGCAATGAATTTGACAACTCCGAAACGACCAAAATCTCTGCCTAAATTTTTGACACCCGATGAAGTCGAGCAGATTTTAAACAACATAAAAATAGAAACTCCGTCAGGTTATAGAAACAGGGCAATTCTTGAACTTTTATGGGCAACCGGAATGCGTATATCGGAACTTGCGGGGTTAAATTTCGGAGATTTAAATCTTGAACATAATGAAATAAGAGTGCTCGGCAAAGGTTCAAAAGAACGCATTATTCTTGTAACAGACAGGGCAAAAAATTATCTGGAACGATATATTGAAAGCGCAAGAGCATTAATTCCTAAAGGTTTTCCAGTTCCTGAGCAAGATGAGAATTCACCGGTGTTTATAAATAATACAGGCTACAGACTTCAGACCAGAACCGTGAGAAATGTCATAAATGATGTAGTTGAAAAGATTAATCTGCCAAAACATGTAACTCCTCACGTATTCCGCCACAGTTTCGCAACGCATTTAATTGAAAACGGAGCTGATTTAAGGGTAGTACAGGAACTTTTGGGGCATGCCAGCATTTCAAATACACAGATATACACACATGTCTCTACCGCACATCTTAAAGAAGTTTATAACGAAGCTCATCCGCGGGCTTAGACTTCTGGTTGTTCTGATTTCAGTTCTTTCTGCCACATAATATAAAAATAAATTGCCAGCATAAAATATACTCCCCACATAATAACCGTTGCATAGGCTTTTGTGCCGTGCAATACAAGATTAAGCCACATCACAAATGACAATCCGTTTACAATCATCCATACTATCCACTGTTCTACAGCTCGTTTCACAGTTAAATACATACCGAGAATTGACAAAAATGACGTAATACCGTCAATAAAAGGATTTTTATCGTTAAAAAAGCCCAGAAGAAAAATTGCCACCAAACAGCCTGCAATTGACGTAATAATTATTATCAAATTTTCTTTTTTGCTTAATTTTATTTTTTTTATTTCTCTTGTATCTTCTTTAAGATGTTTTTTCCACTTAAAAATACCAGTAATTTGCATAGGGATGTAATAACAAAGATAAAGCAGCATATTTCCCCAGAGAGCATTTTTATAAGAGAGCCATATATAACATGAAGAACCTGTAAGACCGAAAATATAGCAGGAAATTTTACCTTTTCCGGCAGTTATTGTGTATAAAATCCCGCATATTGCATTAATGACAGCTTGAATGCTGTCTTTTAAGATAACGGAATTTACAAGAATCAGCAGTAATACAATTCCAAGTCCCGTAATTTCTGCCCTGCTCCAACCCTGCAATTCTTTTTTTACGAATTCTGTTAATTTCATTATGAGCATTGTATAATGAATTTAAATGAAAGTACAGTCGATATATACAAGCAGAATTTTAAAAAAAGGATTGGAATTTGCGGCGAACAACAGCCTTTTGTTCGGTGCGACTGCTTCTTTTGTGCTTTCAACCGCTTTGCGCTCCCCTTTAATTCTTTTAACCCCGAACACTGATATGGAAAATAAAAAGTATGCCTGTGCAAAATCTTTTGCATCCGGCGCAATAAATTATCTGGCAGTACTCGGGATATCTCTGCCGTTTTGCAAAGCTCTTGATAATATTGAAAAAAAACCGGACAAATTTTTAAAGCAGGAAACAATTAAAATTTTAAAACATGGAGAAAAAAGTCTTGCAAAATCCAGACGTTATTCATTTGCATCCCAGCTTTTCAAACTCGGACTGGGTTTTTTACTTGCCGCGCCGAAATCTCTTCTGACCTGTGCACTTATTCCTGAAATAATGTCAAAGTGTTTTAACAAAAAAGAACAAAACAGAAATATTTCATTTACCGGCTTGTATAATAACGGGATTTCAAAGTTGTCAAAGGGTATAGGCAGCTCAATGGATACAAAATTTGTTCAGAACATGTCAGAAAAATTACATAATACAAATTTTGAGCATCATATGATGACTTTAACCGATATATTTGCAACCGGAACTTTTATTTTACAAACTTCAAAAAGCAGAAAAATTGAAGAAAACAGAAAAAAACCATTGATGTATAATGCGGCATTATCAACAGGTTTTTGTATTGCAGGAAGCTATCTTTTGAGCAAAATGTTAAATAAACCGACAGAAAAATTTATCAGAAAATTTTCACAGGCAAACAAAAATTCTCCGAAACTTCCAAAATATATTGAAGGAATAAAAGTTGTGAAACCTGCAATGATTCTCGGCGGAATTTATTACGGAGCAATTCCTCTTATTTCAACATTTCTGGCTGACAGATTTTCTTCCGGCTCTCCGCGGCGGGGCGAGATGACCAGACCTGCAGGACAGGATAACTGTTAACACAACCACCCTTTTATTAACTATATTCATTCTACCGATATATGGATTTAATAAAAGGTAAATTTATGGAATTTATATACAAGTTTACATTAAATAACATCTAAACTGTCACCCTGAACTCGTTTCAGGGTCTAATTACTATAAGATGCTGAAACAAGTTCAGCATGACAGTATAAAGTTATTTCCCTGCGCTAAACTCCCTGATTTATTGCGAAATAAACTTCTTTAAGCCGTTTTTTACTAATGTGTGTGTAAAGCTGGGTTGTTGAAACATTACTGTGCCCCAAAAGCTCCTGTACAACTCTTAAATCAGCACCATTTTCTAACAAATGCGTGGCAAATGTATGTCTTAAAGTATGAGGCGATATGGATTTGTGAAGCCGTTTGCCCTGATCGTGGATAAATGTATAAACTTCCTGACGGGTAACATGCTTGCCGTGCTCATTAATCAAAAGAAATTTTGAGCGTATATTATATTTTTGCATATTGTAATCACGTTCGGGTAAAAAATCTTTTATAGCTTTAATTGCTTTTTTGCCAAGAGGTACAATCCTGTCTTTTGAGCCTTTGCCTGTGCATTCAAGATATTTGCTGTTGAGGTCATAATCATTTATTTTAAGATTAACCAGTTCCGATACCCTCAGGCCGCATCCGTAAAGAAGTTCCACGATAACTCTTTGAAGTTTAGACAAATTCTGGTTTAGCAGGCTGTTAACTTCTTCAATTGTCATTACTTTCGGGAGTTTTTGCGGAACTTTCGGCTGTTCAAGAGTCAATGCAGGGTTTGTTTTTGTAATGTTATTTATGCAGGCCCATTTAAAAAATCCCCGCAGAGATGCAATTTTTCGCATAATACTTGTAGGAGAAAAATGATTTTCATGCAAATTTCTTATATATGAATTAATCTGGCTTCTTTGAATTTTATCAATGCCTGTCTCCCCGCAAAAGTCGAAAAATCCGCTCAAATCACGTCTGTAAGCTTCAAGAGTATTTTCGGCAAGACCTTTTTCTATTTCCAGAAATTCCAGATATTCAGAAAGTTCCTGAGTAATATTCATATTCTGATTTTACTACATATTTAGTTTAATGACATTCAGCATTTATATGATATAATTAAAATGAACAAATAATTAACTTTTGTCGTTGTATAAACGTAGAAGGAGAAAAAAATGAAAAAAATATTATCAATAATAGCTGTATTTGCAATGTTTTTATCAGCAGGTCTGCAGGCATTGGCAGATGATGCACAGGAAGCTTTGAAATTTTTTAACAGCTATGTAACCGCTGCAAATTCTTATAACCCCGTAATTACTACTATGTATTCCCCGAATGCTAAAATTATCAGACAGGTTGTAAAGCCTGACGGCGGGCTTGTTAATGTTGACACAAATACGGCAACTTATATCAAACAGATGAAAATCGGTCAGGCCGGCGCAAAAATGAGAGGGTATAAAAATACTTATTCAAACATCTCTGTAGCATCGCTCGGCAACGGCGCATATAAGGTTAGTTCTCTAAGGCAGCCAAAAGGTGAAACTTATAAGCTTAAAACTTATATGATAGTTAAAAAGATTAACGGAAAATGGCAGATAACAGAAGAATTAATGCAGACAAAGGAACAAATTTTCCTTAAATATGCAAATAAAAAATAAAAGAGGATTATGCTCGATAAATTCAGATTTTTAACGGCGGGAGAAAGCCATGGAAAATGCTTAACCGCAATAATAGAGGGAATACCTGCGGGGTTTGAAATAAACCCCGATTTTATCAATAATGAATTAAAGCGCCGTCAGGGAGGCTACGGCCGCGGCGGAAGAATGAAAATCGAAACCGATACAGTTGAAATTACATCGGGTGTGCGTTTTGGAAAAACTCTGGGGTCGCCTGTTACTCTAGTCATTCAAAACAGGGATTTTGAAAACTGGAAAAAGATTATGAGCACAAGTCCTGATGATTTCACTTCTGAAAAGTCGTTCACTAAATACCGCCCGGGGCATGCGGATTTTGCAGGGAGCGTGAAATATAATCAAACTGATTTGAGAAATATTCTGGAACGCTCAAGCGCCAGAAAAACCGCAATAGAAGTCGCTGTCGGAGCTGTTGCAAAACAAATTCTTGCTCAGTTTGATATCAGATGCACCTCAAGAATTATACAAATAGGTCAGGGCAAAACAGAAGAAGAATTCCGCTCTGAAATTGATAAAGCAAAAGATGCAGGCGATACTTTAGGCGGAAAATTTGAAGTTGTTTTTGAAAATCTGCCCGTGGGGCTTGGCTCTTATGTTCATTGGGACAGAATGCTTGATGGTAAAATTGCTCAGGCTGTGATGAGTATTCCTGCAGTCAAATCTGTGTCTATCGGAAATCACCATGCTTATAAGATGTTTGGAAGTGAATTTCATGACCAAATGTATCTAGAGAATGGAAAAATAGTTAGAAAAACCAATAATGCAGGCGGAATAGAAGGCGGAATGACAAATGGTGAGCCTATTGTTGTGACAGCAGTTATGAAACCTATTCCGACACTCAGAAAACCTTTGAATACTGTTGATATGGAAAATATGACCGAATGCGAAGCTCATTTTGAACGATCCGACACATGTGCCGTTGAAGCATGTTCGGTTGTCGCTGAAAACAGAATTGCCTGCGTTCTAGTCGATGAATTTTTCTTGAAATTCGGCGGAGATTCACTGGAAGAAATAAGTAAAAGAATTACAAATATTTAAATAACCGTAGGGTGGGATAAAAGTCCCTCCGGTTGAACTATAAATTTTCATATTTTTTATGTTAAAATTATAAAAAAATATGAAAGGGTGTTTATGAAAAAAATTATCTTAATATTGTCTCTTTTAATGGTATGTTCTCCGGTATTTGCAGGAAATATTAAACCTGTGTTAAATTCTACACAGCTTTTGTATTCTCCAGAAAATAAGACATTCGCTACCGGTGCTCCGGCGGATGGAAAAATTTCGCTTTCTAAAAAAACTTCTGCAGGCACAGGTAATTACTCTATTTATTCTTATAACAACAACGAAGTTATGCTTGGCTCGGATTACGAATTTTTGTATAACGGCAGGCTGATTTCCTGTCATAACGCAGACTTAAAGTTTTTTGAACTTGTTTATAACGGAAAAATCTTTGAAGAAAAAGAGCTGACAGAAGGGCAGGTTAAAGAAATTTTTCCTGACGCTGAAATTTTATTAATTTCTCATTTTATTGATAACAAAATAACTGTCAGAAAACCCGCGTTTGAAAAAAAAGATTTTCTTCTATTAAATGATACTGACAAATATTTTTATAAATATTCATTTAAGCCGCAAAGTGTCAAATATTCTCCTGTTGCAGGTCTTTTCAAAGCATCATCTATCGGAAAAATTACATTTTCACACTTCGGGCAGGACAAATATACAATTTATGTAAAAAATAATTTCAGGAAACAAAAATAATGGTTACGCAAGTTTCGTTTCAGAAAAATGACAACAGGTGGAAAGTTCATAAAAATCTTGTATCAGGCACAGGTTATGCAGCAGCTGCTTTTGGAACGGTCTGCGGTGTCACAGGATTAAAAAGCGTAAAATTTTCCAATAAAATGAAAGTTCACAAATACTCGGCATGGCTTGCGGCGGTATCAACATTTTTGCATATAGGTATTGCAGAAGGTTTAAGAAAATTTTTGTATAAAAAGTCTTAGTTTAAAAAAATTTGCCGATATAATTCAAACTTTGCTGAGCTTTTCTTAGAAACCCCATACAATCAGAGTAGTGCTCAATTTGTTCATATTCTCTGAATTCAAGTGCATCAGCGACAACTTTTATAATATTGTATGTTTCATAAACTTTCCTTTCAATAATTCTTAATTTGGCTTTGTCAGGAAGCTTTAGATAGTTCATGTTTTCCTCCTTTTGTAAAGTTTATTACAATAAAAATGCTATAAATATATTATAATCGTTATTAATATCTATTATTATATATTAGTATATTATTTTTGTCAAATTTTATATAATAATATTATGAATATATGCAGCAAAATAAAATCTATACTTGTTTTACAGAAAATGCAAATAAAAGAATTTGCGCAACTGCTTAATGAAAAAAGTGGAACAGATAAATATAATGGAAATAATTTAAGTGCAAAGCTGAATAGAGACGGCATTGCTTTTAAAGAAGCCGAGATGATGCTTAATGTATTGGGATATAAAATTGATATAAACGAAATCAAGTAGTCATGGGCTGAGACTTATATCGCAGTTTACATCATAAATTGGTAAAAACGTCATCCTGAATTTATTTCAGGATCTAAAAAATTTTTAGTTAGTCTGTCCTTACGAAGTGCAGCATCTCTATATAGATTCCGAAACAAGTTCGGAATGACATTATGCCTATTTTTTTAGGATATCTGGTGTAAACTGCGATATAAGTCCACAGGACTTGAAATCATATCAAAATATGTTATAATTAAAATATAGGGAAAAGACCTAAAGAGGTCGAATCTCTTTAAGGTCTTTCTTAACTTCCCTATCTAATGACTAAAAGTGCTATGGTAATTAACAAGATGAGCCATAGCGCTTTTTCTGTTATACAGAAAATCATTTTCACCACCTCCTTTTCCGCTGTTTTCTCTTAACTGAATGTGTCGGCGGAGGTGAGCGGAAAGCTTACCCTTAATTAAATTATATTAAAAAAGTCAAATATTGTAAATATTATTAAAATTTAATTATGATATTGTGTTTTACACCGTAATGTCAGGCTATGCACCGTATAATTCCTTACGTTTTTTGAGTACAACCGGATTTTTCAGGTATTCATCGTATTTGTTGCGCATATTGATGTAACCTTTAGGTGAAATCTCGATTATTCTGTCTGCAACGGTTTGAATTAGCTGATAATCCTGTGATGTAAACAGTATTGTACCGGGGAAATCTATCATTGCGTTATTGAGAGCCGTAATAGCTTCCAAATCGAGGTGGTTTGTAGGTTCATCAAATATCATAACATTAGCTTCAGCTATCATCATTTTAGCAAACAGGCAGCGGACTTTTTCGCCGCCTGACAGAACATTAACCTTCTTATCCGCATCATCGCCCGAAAACAGCATTCTGCCCAAATATCCGCGTAAAAAGTTCACGTGCTGATCAGGCGAATACTGTGCAAGCCACTGCATTATTGTCAGATTATTTTCAAAATAGAAGTTGTTATCTTTCGGGAAATACGAATGCGTTGCCGTTACCCCCCAGATAACTTCTCCGCTGTCAGGTTTTACTCGATCCTCTAAAATATCAAAAAGATTTGAGATTATAAACGGGTCTCGGGCTATGAATGCAACTTTTTCTCCCTGATTGATTTCAAAGTTTAAATTTTTGATTAAAAGCCCGCCGTCAACGCTTTTGTTGAGATTTTTAACCTGAAGAACGTCTTTGCCGGGGATTTTGTTGTAGGTAAATCTAATTCTCGGGTATTGTCTTGAAGAGGGTTTAATTTCTTCAAGGGACAACTTATCGAGCATATTTTTTCTTGAAGTTGCCTGTTTTGCTTTTGAGGCATTTGCGCTGAATCGTGCAATAAAGGCTTTTAGTTCTTCCATTTTTTCTTCGGTTTTCTTATTTTGTTCTTCTTTCTGTTTCTTGATTAGCTGGCTTGCTTCAGACCAGAAAGAGTAGTTGCCTGTGTATAGCTGAATATTTTTGTAATCAATATCTGCCATGTGCGTGCAGACATTGTCAAGAAATTTTCGGTCATGGGAAACTACGATAACAAGGTTCTGAAAATTTATTAAAAATTCTTCAAGCCACGAGATTGTATTTAAATCAAGGTGGTTTGTAGGTTCGTCAAGCAGGAGGATGTCCGGGTTGCCAAATAGAGCCTGTGCCAGAAGCACACGAACTTTTTCGCTTCCTGCAAGCTCTGACATCTGTTCGTAGTGAAGTTCATCCGGAATTCCCAAATCAGATAACAAAGACGCTGCCATAGCTTCAGCCTGCCAGCCGTCAAGAGCGGCAAATTCTTCTTCCAGATGCGCAACTTTTATCCCGTCTTCATCCGAAAAATCAGGCTTTGAATATAATGCATCACGTTCCTGCATAATATCGTATAACTTTTTATGCCCCATAATTACGGTATCAATGACTTTATAATCATCAAAAGCAA
>CALURE010000001.1 GCA_944323095.1 Candidatus Gastranaerophilales bacterium | reverse complement strand
CAACACGTACTGAAATCAACACTTTTCATCTAATACTCTCCTTTCGTGTTTTGATATACATGTTTATTATAACATATGCTTAAATACTAATCAATATTAACAGGTTCGCGCTGGATTTTATCAATAGCTTCACGCGCTGTAAATACCAGAGATTCCGGAACATTATCTATTGTTGTGAACTGACGCAAAACATCAACAACCCGCTTAAATGAACGAACTATATCGCCTTCGCCCATATCAATTTGCTCTGTTATAGTTTCCCATTCAGCACCGTTTACCCAGAGTTCAATCAACGCAGAAAAATACGGATTTATATACATAGGAGCTTCAACTGAATGTCTGTTTTGTATTTTTTCCAGTTTGCGCCTGATATTCCTTATCTGGTTTAGAGTTTTCCTTACTGTCTGGGAAATTGGCAGATATGGAATGTCAATACGCAAATCTTCTGTTGTAATAGCACAAATTACAGATGCAAGCTCAGCAGGTGATAAATTATCCAGAACATTAGAAAAAATAATTTCTGCAATAAATAATTCATTTTCCGAACGTATTTGTGAAGTTGTCATCCCTTGAGCAGTAGGATAATCATCTTTCAAATAACCCATATCAATCAACACATTTCTATGAGCTAAAAATTTGTTCCAGAATATATCACGCTGCTTTTCAATCTCTTTATCTAATTTAGTTAAGCGTATAGAAAAACGTGTCAAAACTTCTATATTTTTAGAATGTTTTTTGTACAATTTGCAGTTGTCACATTTAAACGAATGCATTTTTTCAAGCATTGCTTTTGTTTCTTTCCCGAATTTAACTGCTTCTGCAGACAACGGACGATTTTTAGAGCGCTCCTGCTTGCATATTTTCTTGTAAGTCTGCCTGTTCTGTACATAAATATGACGAATTTTATCGTATTCATGCAGTTCATTATCACAAAGCTTAAACGGGCAAACAAATTCTCTTTCTTTCATTTCAGATTTTATCTGCTCTTGAAGCTTTAAAAGCGGATGCAGACGTGTTCCGGAAGAAAAGTAGCCAAAACTTTTTAAAATAAGTTCTTTAGCCTCTTCCAGTGAAAATCGCTGCAACAAATTAAGAACCATTGAATAACTTGGTGAAAAACGACTTTCAAGCGGATTTGCATCACTCAACACGAGTTCTGCGACTTCTTCCGGCGATTGAAACTGTGTTCCGACAATTGTAACATAGCCCACATCATCCATTCCGCGTCTTCCGGCACGTCCTGACATCTGCAAAAATTCGCTTGCTGTAAGCATTCTGTGGCCACTGTCTGTACGTTTACTTGTTGAACTTATAACTGTAGAACGTGCAGGCATATTAATGCCGGCAGCAAGTGTTTCTGTAGCAAATACAACTTTTATCAAACCTTGTTGAAAAAGTTTTTCAACGAGAATTTTCCATGACGGCAAAAGTCCGGCATGGTGTGAGGCAACACCGCAAAGAAGATATTCAATATGCTTATTGTTATAAAGATGAGGATTTTCCGCTATATATTCATCAATAAATTGCTGAATTTGAGCTCGCTCTCCCTTTGTAACAAGGTCTAATGAAGCACATTTTTCCATTTGTTCATCACATTTTTTACGGGAAAATGTAAAATATATAGCAGGAAGCATATCATTTTCCTGCAAATTTTTGATAATCTCTTTTACATACGATTTTTTATTCTGGAGTTTTCGTCCGAAAACACGTTTTTCAGGCTTGATTTTTTTATTTAGCTGACCGCTTGGTGTTAGCAGAGGAAGCAATTTTGTAGGCTGTGAACTGTCAAAATAGAAATATCTTAGCGGAACAGGTCTGAAATCAGTGTTTACAAGTTCCGTTTTTGAATGCACTGTATTAATCCAATCGGTCAGTTCCTGTGCATTTGCAACAGTTGCAGAAAGAGCAATAATTTGTACATTTACAGGGCAATATATAATACTTTCCTCCCAAACAGTCCCGCGCTGCTCATCGTTCATATAATGAACTTCATCTAAAACAACATATTTTACATCTTTTAAATTATCGGCGACAGCCCCAAAATTTGTGCCGTAAAGCATATTTCTAAAAACTTCAGTTGTCATAACAACAATCTGAGCATTTCTGTTAATTGAAGTGTCACCAGTCAAAAGCCCGACTTTTTCATGACCGTATTTTTCGCCAAAATCGTAGTATTTCTGATTTGAAAGAGCTTTTAAAGGTGTAGTATAAAAAATTCTTGTCCCTTCTTTCAATGCCAGATGAATTGCGTGCTGTGCAATCACTGTTTTTCCCGCACCCGTAGGTGCACAAACCACAACACTTCTGCCCTCATCAATATACTGACAGGCATCTTTTTGAAAATCATCCAGCTCAAAAGGAAATTCGTACATTAAGACTCCTCTGAATACATTAAATATTATGCCACAAAACAAAAAATTTTAAAATCTTTTATTAATATTTAATAAAATGTAAACCACAGCCTTCTTTCATCATAACTGTATGAATAGTTTTTATTAAATTTTTCAAGAAAAGCGATAAAAGTATTTAAACTTTTTTTAGAACAAACATAAAAATTTACAACTCCGTAATCCGTGCCAATCTGGATTACTGATTTTTTATATCCAGATAAATTAAATGCAGGAGTCTGTCCCCAGCGCCATGAATAGTGATACGGACAAATTTCAACTATATCAATTGTTTTTGCTCTATCAATAGAAAAAGGCTTGTTATTTACTGAAATTAATCTGTTTGAACTGTCGAATTTTAATTTAGGCGCGAACAATACATTTATAAATATTTTTAAATTTGGCCATCCTAGCCAGTATAATAAAAAATACCGAAAACCATTTGCCCCAACAGTGCCTGCAAAATAGGTTTTTAAAGAAAAAAAGAAATAAATCAGAATAACCAGATATACAAAAGATGAAATCAACTGAAAATAATAATTTACATTCACCCAATTTTCAGTCACCCGAGTATTATCAGCTTTTTCTATATAACACTTTTGAGGATTAAAATTATCCATATTAGAAATTGTACATAAAAATTTTGTAAATAGCAAAAAATATTTTTACAGGTTTTAAATGTTAAATAAAGGAGAAAATATGCACATAAATTCAACTACACAAACACAGAGCAAACCAAATTTCGGGATGGCAATACATTCTAACGAATTTGTAAATTACGCATTGCAGACACGAATTAAACGTTTTAAAGACCTAAACAGACTAAAAAAAGTAATTGAAGCACAGGAAAAAAATGATCGTATTGACATAAATTTAATTATCATGCCTGACGGAAAATCGATTTGCGCAAATTCCTGTTCTGTAAAAAACGGCAAATATGACAATAAATACTTTAAGCAGCACACTGAAAATGCTTTAACAAAATTATTTCTCGGGCCTGTAGGATTTCTTGAAAGACTGGCGAAGATAGCAGACAAACAGGCTAAAAAACTTAAAAAAGCAGATGCTATCGAAAACAGTGATGTATTTGATAAATTAAAATAAAAAAAGCTCCATTTTGAGGAGCTTTTTATTTATATTTTGTCAAATCCTGTGTATTTTCTAAGAACTTCCGGAATAACAATTGTTCCATCTGCCTGCTGGTAATTTTCAACAATTGCGGCAAATGTTCGTCCAACAGCAAGACCGGAACCATTTATTGTATGAACAAAACGAGTTTTGCCCGTAGCTTTTTCACGGTATCTTATATTCGCACGTCTTGCCTGATAATCTCCAAAGTTAGAACAGCTTGAAATTTCTTTGTAAGTCCCGTAAGAAGGCATCCAAACCTCCAAATCCCAGCATTTATTGGCAGAAAATCCTATGTCACCGGTTGACAATGCTTCTCTGCGATAAGGAAGCTCCAGTAATTGAAGCATTTTTTCAGCATCTTCCGTTAATTTTTCATGTTCATCTTTGCTTGTTTCAGGAGTGCAGAGTTTAACAAGCTCGACTTTATTAAACTGATGAACTCTTATAAGTCCTCTTGTATCTTTGCCGGCAGAACCGGATTCCCGCCTGAAACAGGGTGTATATGCAGTCATATATTTTGGCAAATCATCTTCCGATAAAATTTCTCCTGCATAAATATTTGTAACCGGAACTTCTGCAGTCGGAATTAAATACAAATCTTCATCCACACATTTATACATGTCTTCTTTAAATTTAGGAAGCTGACCTGTACCTGTCATAGTTGCAGCATTTGCCATAAAAGGCGGCAATATTTCTTCATACCCTTGCTCTCCTGTATGATAATCAAGGAAAAAGTTTATAATGGCTCTTTCTAACTTTGCACCTTTCCCCCTATAAAGAATAAATCTGCTCTGAGAAATTTTAACACCGCGTTCAAAATCAACAAGCCCTTTTTCTTCGCATAAATCCCAGTGAGCTTTGAACTCAAAATCAAACTTCCGTGGTTCACCCCATTTGTAAACTTCAACATTATCATCTTCTGAAAGGCCTATAGGAGTTGTTTCGTCAGGAATATTCGGAGTATGAAGTAAAATATCACGTTGTTTATTGTCTAATTCAGACAGTTTTTCTTCTAACGCTTTTATATCATCTCCGAGCCTTCTGACTTCTTCCTGAATAGTATCTGTGTTTTCGCCGTTTTTTTTCATCATACCGATTTTTTGCGAATCATTTTTTCTTTTCGCGCGTAATTCATCAGCCTGAGTTTGAATTTTTCGTCTTTCCTCGTCTATCTTTAATACTTCATCAACAGACAGTTCGGGATTTCTCCTCTTTAATAATTCATTAACCTTATCAGGGCACTCTCTTATTAATTTAATATCAAGCATCTTTTACCACCTTTACAGATATTTGCCTTTACACTGTCTGTATTTTAATTTAAATATAAGTTTTAATCAATACTAAATTATTCTTATAGAATTGTTAAGAATTATGGATTTTATTGACAAGTGGTGTATAATATATAATAAGGGGATAATGTGTAAATATGATGTTTAAGAAATTGGCACAAAAATTAAATATTGAGAAAAATAATAAGAACAGCGCCGCTATAAATCCTTTGGATGTAGATTTTGATGGAAGGAAAAGTGTTTTTCTTGATAAACTTACAAGAACTGCCGTTAACATGTATGAACGAAAATCAGATATAAAAAAGTTTACAAAACTTGCCCTTTCAAATCCTGAAAATGACTCACATAATAGAATTATGGATGAATTGTTTTCTAAAGGTGTTATAGATGCATCTGATGACGAAAAATTGTTGGAACTATCAGACAATACACGATTTCTTAGAGATCTTGGATTAATTGACTAATTAGAAATGCTTTTCAAATGAAAAACTTCTTGAAATTATCCGCCGACATCTGCATGTAGAATATATAATAAGAGCTGGAGACCATAAATGAGAAAAAAAAGATTTAGTAATGTACTGGTAAATATAATATGCGCTGTTATATTTTTTGGTACTGCATTTTACCTGCTGTGCCATATTGAATACATTTTTGCAGATTCTACAAAAAAAGCTGATTATATTGAAAAAAATGTTATAAATATATACAATTTATCTCCTGAAAATAATAAAAAATTAGTTCATTATACGGGCAAAATTAAAACAGATGAAATCTTAAACGACGGAAATATATCTTTAAACACCCCTGTATTAAAAAGAAAAGTTGAGATGTATCAGTGGAAAGAACACCGCAGATCAGGTAGAAGCTCCGGCTCAAGACGCTATAATTACACTAAAGTCTGGTCGGACAGAGAATTAGAAATAAACCATTCTAATGCCTACTATAATCCAAAAATGAAAATGAAAAATAAAACTATCAGAGCAAATAAAGTTTCTGTCGGGGATTTTATATTAGATAATTCCGTAATTAGAAGAATAATACCTTCAACCACACTTTATACCTTGCCTGAGCGTCAAGGATACAAAATACAGTCAGAATATTATTACAGCGGCAATGATTACAATTCTCCGGAAATCGGTGATTACAGAATTTCATACAAATATGTAGTTCCGGGGTCAGAAGTTTCAATTATAGCTGCCCAGTATAATAACCTTCTATATACCTTTAAAAATAAAAAATATTCAATTAATATGGCTATGCAAGGCAGTGTTACAACTTATGAAATGGTTAAAAAAACTTTTCGTGACAGAACACAACAATTACTTACATTGGTAAGAATTATAGGATTTATATGTATGCTTGGCGGAATAGTTTATTTTGCAAGACCTAAAACTCCAAAATTAATTATTCTATCAATATTCGGCTCACTGTTCACTTCAATCTTTCTTATTACAATTCCATGGCTTACAGTAAGACCTATTATTGCTGTTCCTCTGTTTATTATATCCGGAGCAATAACAATTTTAATAGTGAAAAAAGAACATATAAGTATTAAAACAATTCTCGACAAATTACAAAATGCTTAAATTTTCAATTATTGCATCCCGGAATTTTTCAGTGGTTAAATTTCCGCCTAAATCACATGTGCATTTTCCCTGAGATAATGTTTTATATAAAGCTTTTTCAATTTTCGCTGCAAACATATTTTCACCTATATATTTAAGCATTTCAACAGCCGAAAGCAAAAGAGCCATCGGATTTGCTTTATTCCGGCCTTTTATATCCGGAGCAGAGCCGTGAACAGGTTCAAATACAGCATAATCAGAGCCGATATTTGCCCCCTGCGCAACACCTAGCCCGCCGATTAGACCGGCACATAAATCAGATACAATATCCCCGTATAGATTTGGCAGCACAAGCACATCAAACTGTGAAGGATTTTGAACAAGCTGCATACAAAGATTGTCAACAAGAATTTCACGCTTTTTGATTTGCGGATAAGACTGTGACACTTTTCTGTAACAATCAAGAAACAAGCCGTCAGAAAGTTTCATGATATTAGCTTTTGTAACAACACAAACCTCATTTCTATTATTTTTTTCAGCATAATCAAATGCGAACTTACAAATTCTCTCTGACGCTTTTCGTGTAATTACTTTTATGCTTTCTGCGGTGTTCTCATCAACCTGACGTTCAATACCAGCATACAAATCTTCCGTGTTTTCTCTAACTACAACAATATCAACATTGTCAAACTTTGTTTTTACGTTAGGCAAATTCTTACACGGACGCAGATTTGCATATAAATCAAGAGATTTACGCAGCTGAACATTAACAGAGCGGAATCCTTTACCGATTGGAGTAGTCACAGGAGCCTTCAATGCGACTTTATTTGCTTTAATTGAATTTATAACTCTTTCCGGTAAAGGAGTCCCCTCTTTTTCAATAACATCAGCCCCTGCTGATTGAATATCCCAGTCGATTTTTACACCGGCTGCTTCTATAATTTTTACAACCGCATCAGAAATTTCAGGTCCGATACCGTCTCCGTTAATCAATGTTATCCGTGTCATTATTCCTCACAATGTGTAATTTTCTTTCAAATTTTTCAAAAAAACCGCAATTTGTAACTGTTAAGCTGTCCTCAAGATATACAACACCAAGTCCAAGCGCCGTAAGCAAAGGGCATGAAACACCCTCTGCATAATTTTTACAGTCCATACACTGGTCGTCATCTTCTATAAAAATTTTACCGTCATCACAATACATAGTCTAATTATACACCTGTTTGTAATGTTTGTAAATATTAACAAATCTTAACAAAGATTAAAAATAAAGCAATTTATAAAAATAAAAATTTTTTATGTAATTAAGGTAGGTTATATAAAGGTAGGTAGAAAATGGGAATAGGTACCATTGCATCAAACGGCTGGAAATATATTAAACGCGCAGGGAAAATGTACCCTGACTTTGTACTCGGTACAGGAAACGAAGCTTTTTGTGAAGCAATGCGCAGCACTGTTAAAAACCGAAAATTAAACGGACAAAAATATTTAGAATCTGTTTGGTCCGGTATAAAAAACGGAGCACATGCAGCAGAACAACATAATGCAATGCTTAAGACAAAACATGGAGGTTTCTGGAAAAGTACCTGGGAGGCTCTTAAAACAACACCGAAAAAAATTATGCAAGGCTGGAAAGCCGGCGGCAGAAAAGCAGATAGAGCAGGTAAAACAGGATTTTCAAAAGGCTGGACACAGTTTAAGGGTGCCTTAAGCGGACTTGCAAAAAGAATGCCGTTAATATTTACATTAATGGTAATTCTGCCGGAAATTCCGAATATTTTTTCTGCATTCAAAGATGAAGGTCTTGGAGGCGGAGTTGGAGAAACATGTAAAACAGCTCTTAGAGTCGGTGCCGGCACAGCAATGGGGGCAATTACCCAGGCATTAATACCTGTTCCATTTGTAGGATTTATGGCAGGTTATATGGCAGGCGACTGGTTAATGAGTAAATTTACCGGCAAAAGTCATTCCGAAAAGAAAGCAGAAGCTGAACAGGCACAGCAGGAACAGCTTGCTCAACAGCAGGCAATGATGCAAAATTACGGAATGAATCCATTCGCAATGAATAATGGAATAAATACACCACAGCCATTACCTCAATTAAATATTCCACAACCAACTATGAGCCCTCAGCAATTGATGGCAATGCAAAAAATGCTTTACAGCGGCGGATTTGGAAATCCAATGGAGCAAGACTTTATGGCTATGACATCAGGGCTTAACAGACTTAATTTTCAATGCTAGTAAATCAGCGATTTATATAAACCGCTGATTTACAATTCTTTACAAGCAAGCAATTTTTTCAATTAAAAATTTTTATATATTATATACGGGGAATTAATTAAGGGGAAATGGATTGATGTCTACAAATCCGGTAAATATGAACGACTATTACAGACTCGCAAGTTATGCAGCAGGAGCGCAGATTAATCACGATCCTTTCAGCATAAACAATTTGCAGTCAGAACTTATGTTTACAGGCGGGATCATGGCATTACCCGTAGCATTTCAGGCCGGCAAAGGTATTTTTTGGAACGGACCCAAATGGTTATGGCAAAATCGCGGAAATTACACATCTGCATGGAAGCAGGTAAAGGCAAACAATGCAGCAGCAAAAGCTTCCGTTGAACACCTTAAAGGTAAAAATATTTTTGAAACAATAAACAACAGAAGCTATTACGACAAAATTACAAATGCAGCTAAAAGTTTACCTTCAACAGGAACCAAAGCATCATATTATGCAGAAGCCAAAAGGCTTATTGAAGAAGCTAAAGCAAAAAAATTAACAGGAAAAGCATTAAAAGACCACTTAAAAAAAGTTGATGATGCAATAGCAAAAGCTGATTTAAACGTTCATAATGCCATAAAATCCGGTCTGATAAAACCGGCAACAAAAAGAGGAAAAGTCTGGGCAGGAATAAAGAAATATTCCGGCTATAATGCAGTTGACGGAGCATTAAAAAAAGGGGCAGTAAGTTCAAATAAAACTGTACGGGCACTTTCTAAAGGGGCAAAAGGCGGAGGTCTTGCAACAGCAGCCATTGCACTTGCTGTAGAAACTCCTGAAATTGTTGAAACATATAAAGAATGCGGTGCAAAAAAGGGGACAAAGCAGCTGGCTAAAACAACTGCAGTAGTTGCTGCAGAAGGTGTCGGTTACGCAGTCGGCGCAAAAGTAGGCGGTATTGCAGGAGCTAAAATAGGTGCTACAATCGGAACATGTATTGGCGGTCCTGTAGGAACTGCAATAGGCGGTGTTGTCGGCGGCATAATCGGGGTAGGCACCGGAGTTCTTTGCAGCTGGCTTGCCGGTAAAGGTATGAAATCAATTACTGGCAAATCAGAACTCCAAAAACATAAAGAAGAAGAAGCAAGAAGATTAGCAATAAATGCTGTTACTACTAAAGAAGGAAAGCAGGAACTAATCAAAAAAACAGATGCAAAAGCACAAGAAGATGGCGGATGCTCAGATCAAGAAATAATTAACACATATACAAAAATAATTGATGAAAAAAGCACAACAACAGCTCTAAGTGAAACAAACAGCGAAAGCCAGATAAATCCTGAATATTCTGATCTTATTAATTCCCTTTCAGCACTTGCAGGCGGAACGGTACAGCCGCAAACCGGTAATATATTTGCACAGACGCAAAATATAGCATCATTTAACCCGTTTATATACGGACAGATATAATATAATTTTTGTCATCACGAACTTGTTTGTGACTCCAATTTGCACACGCAGACAGCGATACAACTATAAAGAAAAATACCGCTAAGCGGTATTTTTTCTTTATTAAATAGATGTTACGTTAAAATCTCTTTCCGATTTAGATGATGTGCATTCAAGAACATTTCTTATAAATCGCTCGATAGCAGATTCCATTGAGGATATTTCCTGCTTTAATGCCTGATAACTTTCTTCTTTTACATCTCTAAGTGCATTTTCAAAAATTTCATCATGATACATTCGCAAATCTCCTTTTAATTAATCAAATTCATTAAAGAACTGAGGCGTACTACACATATTCCCATAACGGCATAATTTTGAACAATCTTTAAAATATTTCATAATATTGTTACAAAATTTATTATTAATACAAAATAAATTAACTTTAATGTAAAATATTAGAATATATAAAAGGGAACTGGAATGGCAACTGATTTTTTAACAAGTTATGATTACTACTCAAGCAGACGCGATATGGAAGTTATAACAAATATCGTTGATGCACTGAAAAAAATATTAGAAGAAGACAAACTTCAGCCACAACCGTTATTTTTAAGGACTTCTGAAAATCTTATTTTAAATATAGCCAGAAAAGTTGTACAGGAAAAAAAGAAAACTTTTCTCATAGGTATTACGGGCGAAAGCGCATCAGGAAAAACTGTTTTTGTTGATAACACAATTAAAGCATGTGTAAAAGAGAAAAAAGAAGGCATTTATACAGTAATACGCTGTGATGACTATTATAAAGATACTTCAAAAGAACTTGAAGAAGCAGGCAGTTATGAAGCATTATTTAAAACCGGTTTCAGTTTTGACACCCCTGATGCAATTGATCTTGAACTGATGAAAAAGCACCTTATGAAACTTAAATCAGGCAAAGAAATAACTTCTCCTAAATATGACTTTGTCACATGTGTTTCAAATCCCGAAGGAGAATTAAAAAAGCCGGCTAAAGTCGTGTTAACAGAAGGCTTATACGTACTGAATGAAGGCTTAAGAGACATAATGGATGTAAAAGTTTATGTTTTTACTCCTCTTGAAGTAATTAAAGACAGATGGTACAGAAGGGCAGCATTAAGAGGTAAAACCGGCACTGCTGCGGATTTACAGTTTCAGGATGTAAACAGAACTGCACAGCAATATATAAGACCTTCATATCCAATTTCTGATGCAGTCATTAACGGAATGGTTTCTCAGGAGTATATTCAAGAAATTACTGACAAAATATTTAATACTCTTAAAAATATTATCACATATTAAAAAAAGAGCCGGCCGGCTCTTTTTTTAATGTCCGCATGAAGTGCATCTCGGCTCAGGCAGTTGCTGAATATAAATTCGATTACAAGGATCACAGTTTGTATCAGCAAAAGCCTTTCTGCAAGTCGGACAAGGGTTAACTTTAATTCTAGTACACTCGTCACATTTTACCTTTTTAACTTTACATGGGTTGCAGTTTTTAAAACCGGTAAACGGATTTAAACTAAAACTTGTTTTATTTTCACCTATTCCAAAATAAGGAAGCGGGTTAAGATAAGACAGATACGGCATCGGATTTAACGACTGCATACCTTCCCATGCAGCGAAGGCCCCCTGAGTTGAAAATAACATAGCTCCAACAAGAGCAAAAGTAATACATAAATTTTTCATAAAATACTCCCAAATAAATTTTTGACAAAATTTGTAAAATCAATTTACACATTTATTTTAAAATTTTTTAAAACATTTTACTATAGCCAAAAATATAATAGGACTACCCGAAAGCAGTCCTACTATATACTAATATTAAAAAGGTTCACAATTTATATATTAAAGAGCTTGTTTTACTCTTGTCAAAGTAGCATCATCCAATAAAATGACGTATATTTCTTCACCAGCTTTTGCATGGTACTGAAGTCCTTTAGTTACAAGCCCTGTTGCAAGACCAACAGCTGCGCCAACAGGCAGACCGATAGCAACACCTGTACCAATTAAATCAGGACTTGGAATAAATGCAAAACCAACACCGGCACCTGTACCGATTGCACCGCCGGTCAATGTGCATAATACAAGTTTGCCTGTAGTCATCCATGGTCCTTCTTTCAAAGAGTAATCTTTAGAAAAAGGTTTTGCATTGAAAGCTAACTCTTTACCATCCGGCAAAATTACTTTCTGCAATTGCGGATAAACTCTTGCATTTTTATTAAACCATTTCGGATCTTTAATATCGTTAATTTGAGCAATAAATTTTGTACCTGCAGGAATAATTAAAGTTCCTTCTTCGGTATAAATATCTTGATTTGCAGTGAAATTAACGATATCACCTGCTTTATGATCTTCTGATTTAAATTTTTCGTCAAAAGCAACAACTAAAACGTTACCTTCACCAATGATACTTTGAACATTGTTAACTTTAACTTCGTCATTTGGAGCATTTTTCTTAACTGCAAGATGTTCAACTCTTGTAACACCCAAATACTGTTGTTTTACGAGATCAAGTTTTTCTTTAAGTTTTGCAAGCAGAACAGCAGCTTCTGCTCTTGATAAATTATCATTAGGTCTCAATTCTCTTGAGTCAGGATAATTTACATAAATACCATAGTTAATTGTTTTAGCATAAACATTTTTAGCCCATGAAGGAATAGCTGAAGCATCTTTGAATTGATTTAAAATAGATTTGTCAGCCTGCATATCTTTAGTAATATGGCTGATAACAGATTGAGCTTCAGATCTCAAGACAGATTTTCCCGGCTTAAATGTTCCGTCAGGATAACCGTAAACCAACCCGAGCTGCTGTGAACGTAAAATATTGTCATAGTTCGGATTTGATTTAGAAACATCTGAAAATTTATTTGAAATTGTAACATTTAAATTTTCATCAGACAAAACTTTCAAAAGAGCATTAACAAATTCAACTCTTGTCATATTACCTTCAGGATTAAACCGATTACCGGTCAAAGTCATAATGTTGTTATCTACAACAGCATTAATCTCTTTGCTTGCCCAGTAATTTTGATTTACGTCTGCAATAGATGCAGCCATTGCGGGAACAGCATTAAAAGCCAGTAAACTTAATGCCAGAGCCCCTGAAATAATCTTTTTCATTTTCTTACATCCTCATATTTACTAGTAAACCTTTTTCGTGTATGATTATAACGTACAAATTAATTTTTGTAAACATGTAATTAAAATCTGAATTATTTACCCAATTAAGAAAGGAAGAATATGGATAATTACACTATGACGAAAATTGTTGCCACACTAGGACCGGCAACGTCAACCAAGGAAAAAATCAGAGAGCTTTTAAAAGCCGGAGTCACCATGTTCAGATTAAATTCCTCACATGGCGATGTTGAAATGCACAAAACAAATTTGTCTTACATCAGAGAAATTGAAAAAGAAGAAAAGACTCTGATTCCGGTACTTTTAGATTTACAGGGACCGAAAATCAGAATCGGAAATCTGCCGGAATCTATTGAAATTCACAAAGGAGAAATTTTGAAATTCCGCCACCAGCCTGAGGTTACAGGGGATATATTACCTGTAGATTATAAAGGCATGGCTGATGATGTCACTCCAGGTGAACAAATTATGATTGATGACGGGAAAATTCAACTTGAAGTAAAAAAAGTTGAAGATAAAGTAATTTTTGCTGAAGTATTGACTGACGGACTCTTGAAACAAAGAAAAGGTATTAATATTCCGGGTTCACAGGGCAGCCTTGATGTTCTGACAGAAAGAGACTTAAAGTTTGTTGAATTTGCAGCACATAACGACATTGATTACCTCGGTTTGTCTTTTGTAAGACAGGCATCTGATGTTGTTAAATTAAGAGAACTGCTTCACGAACACGGAAATGACACAGCAAGAATTATTTCTAAAATTGAAAAACCTCAGGCCGTTGAAAATATTGATGCAATCATCGAAGTTTCTGACGGTATAATGGTTGCAAGAGGCGACTTAGGTATTGAAATTTCAAATGAAAAAGTTCCTATTGTACAAAAAACTATTATTAGAAAAGCAAATGCTAAAAGAAAAGTAGTTATTGTTGCAACACAGATGTTAGACAGCATGATTGAAAATCCTATTCCGACCCGTGCAGAAACTTCCGACGTTGCAAACGCAATTCTTGACGGAACAGATGCAATAATGCTTTCAGGTGAAACTGCAGCAGGCGCTTATCCTGTAGAAGCTGTTTCAATGATGAAAAAAATTGCGGATAATGTTGAAGCTTCTCCATTTATGAGAAAAAATAAATTCCCTCGTAAAATGATTGAAGAAGAAAAAGATTCTCAGGCAATGGCAATTGGCATGTCTATTGCAGATATGACCAGAAAAATGGATGTAAAAGCTGCAATTGCCCTCACAGGCAGCGGTTTTACAGCATCCATGCTTGCAGAAGCAAAATTAAGTGTTCCTATTTTTGCCTGCTGCCCGCATAAACATATTTGCCGCGATATAAAATTATACAGAGGTGTTTATCCTATCCCTGTTGATTTTCAAGCATCTATTGATAAAAAATCATTATTAGAACTGGATAAATTCCTTATTAACGGTTTGGGACTTGAAAAGGGTGATTATGTTGTAATTACAGGTTCAGTTCCAGAACTTCTTGTCGGCGGTACAAACTTTATTAAAATTCACAAAATCGGGTTATTATCCGAGTAACTTTTATTAAACAAGAATAAAAAAAAGACCATATTATATGGTCTTTTTTTTATGCAAAAAAAAATCCCCCTTTTAAAGGGGAAAAATTTTGTCTTAGGAAGGAAGGAATAAATACTCTCTCTTTTAATATTCTCATATATATAAAGTATATATTAATTATCCATTTTCAAAAATTATCCTAATTGTTACAAAAATTAATACTTGATTTTTATAATTGTTGTATTAAAATTATTATATAGGTAGGAGATAGGAGTTAGGAATGTTAGTTTCTTCAATTTCACGTTTCAATGCTGTTAATACAATGAATAATATTACAGCTGAATCAATACAAGCATCAAATACATTGGGGAACACAATTAATAATACGCATACATTCGGCGGCGAACATGATTTAAGCATGTTGAATAAAATGGACAACAAACTCGGTCTTGATTTGCTAACTAATAAATTACTTTTTAAAATGGCTTATCTGCAAGAAAAAATGGCATCAAAACATCAGCAAAATAACGAAATAAAAAAATCTCTTAATGTTTTAGCATAATTTATTTTTATGGTCATCTTTAAATAATTCCTTCACAAGCACCGAACAAAGTGCCGGAATTACAGCAACAAACAAAAGTACATTTGTTATACCGAATTTTTCGGCAACGAACCCGAGCATCGACATTGCAATTGCAACAACTCCCCATGAAAAACCATTTATAAAACCTGAAATTATACTCTTATATTCGGGCAAAACATTTTGTGCCATAAGCATTGTAACAGGTGTAGCCATCATTGTTACAAACCCCATGATTACAAATATCACCAGCGATAGAACAGAATAACTTTTATACGTTAAAACAAACAAAACCATTAATGGCAAAGTTGAAATCATTGAAATATAAAATACATTAGCTGCCCCTATTCTTTTTTCAACAACACTGCTGATTAAAGAACCGATTCCGCCCGCAAATATAAACATAAAAAGTGCAAAACCAATATAAAAAGGCTTATAACCCATATTTTTCCACAGAAATGGCAACAGAATAAAACAGGAAGAATTAATCATTGTTTTAAGCATTGCAATAATATTCAAAATATTTAATTTTCTATTAGATAAAATCCTCTTAAAAGCAATTTTAAAATCAAGCTTTGATGATATTTTCACAGAAAGCGACAGCTTTGGCACGAATTTAAACATTAACAAAGCCCACACAAAACCCAAAAAGGTCATTAAAGACATGCGATTTATCCCTAAAAATTGGGTTATGGCAGAAGAAATAACAGGACCGAAAGAATACCCTAAAGTTCCCATTGCAACAAAAATTGACATAGACTTTGCCGCATTTGAAGAATTTGCAAAACGTGAAACAAATCCCAGTGCCTGCGGATGAAAAAGACTTGAACCAATGCTTCCGAAAATAATAAATAAAACAAGAATTAAAGAATTATTTGCTCTTGCAGAAAGCGGTATAAAAAGTGAAGACAAAATAAGCCCCCAGAATATAAACGAACGTTTAACGATATTGTCTGCGAAAAATCCAAACAATGGCTGTAATAGAGAAGAAAATATATGAGATATTGTTAAAATAATTGTAGCAACAGCCATAGAAAAACCAATTTTTGCTGCAATAAAAGGCATAATAGGATTTAAAACACCTGTATATATATCATTTATAAAATGAGCTCCGCTAAGCCATAAGAGAGCCTTTTTGTTTTGAGGTAAATCATTATTCATACAGAATATTTAAATTCAAAGATAAACAAAAATCAACGGTAACAAAATGGGATATGTATAGCAATTTACACTAAAAAAAGGCTAAAATTGTCACCCCTGAAATAAATTCAGGGCAGGCTCTGAAGTTGTTTCAGGGTCTTACTATGATTAGATTCCAAAACAAATTCGTAATGACATTATATCTTAGCTTCGAGTATATTTAGAGTGAAGTTGTATATAAATCCCAACAAAATGTGCCTTATATCCTACTCCCTGCAAAATTAAAAAAAATATAGAAAAATTAATAGGATTTTTTGCGTAACAATATAAAAGCAATCATAAAACAGGCAGTTACTAATAAAATAATCGAAACAATCTGCGCAACAGGAACACCTGAAATGTTTAAAACACTATCAATACGGATACTTTCAACACAAATTCTAACAATTGAATACAAAATCAGATAAATGCAGGCAATTAATCCCGGATACTTTGAAAGAGGTCTAAACAAAGAAAGCAGGATAAAAAATATTACCAAATCAAGAATACTTTCATACAAAAAGGCAGGATGAAAATATTCAAAATTAATGAATTCAAGCGGTCTGTGAGAAAGTGGAATATAAAGCTTCCACGGGAGATTGCATGGAAGTCCGAAAGCCTCTGAATTAAAGAAATTTCCCCATCTGCCAATAGACTGAGCCAGAGCTGTTGCACATAGAAAAACATCTGAAAGCTTTAAAAAAGACATTTTATAAATTTTAGAAAAAACAAATAAAGAGATAATTCCAGCAATTATCATCCCGTGAATAGACAAACCGCCCTGACGAATATAAAAAATTTCTAAAGGGTGTTTAAAATAATAGGAATAGTTTACCCCACAATAGTAAAATCTTGCGCCGAGAATTCCGATTAATATAATTAACGGAGAAAAATCTATTATACGTTCAGCAGCTTTTTTTTCATAAAATTTTCCGTATAGAAGATATGCAGTATAAACACCAATAAATATTGAAAGAGCAAGAATTATCCCATAAAAATAAACAGGCATACCAAATATATTAAAAGCTATTTCTCCCGGCGAACGAAACATAATTTTATTTCACTGTATTTTCTGCAAGAAGCAGCTGAAGTTCTTTAATTTTATCTTCAACAAATTTTCTATCATCAGATGTTCCGGACTTATCAAGATAAATTCCATAGTCAGATATTGCATTTGTTAACAATGTTGTCACCATTTTTAACGAATTATCCGGTAATTTCTTCTTATCAGCAAGCTTGTCTTCTGCCGTCACTTTATTTTCATCAGTTTCAGGCCTACTGATGGTATCATCATCATTAACAACAACATTTCCTGAAATAATGTCTTTTGCAAGATTTTCTTCACACACAGCAAGGGAATAATAAGCATCAGCGAAATTCGGATTTAATTTTATTGCATCATTGTAACTTTTTATAGCATTTGCATAATCCTCAGCTTTCGTATAAGCAACAGCCAGATTATACCGCGTCTCAAAAACGCTTCCATCCAGATCAACACTTGATTTTAAGCGTTCAATTGCCGAAACATAATCACCTTTGTCCATAAAATCTTTAGCTTTATTATTAAGCTCCTGAACAGCAAAATTATTAATACAGGCTGTAGATAAAACAGAAATTAACAAGATACATGCTAGTAAAAAAGCTTTTTTCATGCTACAATTATCCTCATAAAAATATTTGTAATTTTTATTATAAAATAAGTTATAAAATTTCGCAAACTTTATGAATAAAAGTTACAATAGAGAAAAATGCGAGGTAAACATGTCAGACGATAAAGTTATTAAATTAGGAGCTAAAAGGGGTAAATCAACAGAACAAGAAGATAAAAAAGATGATGGGCTTGTTTATTGCAGTTTCTGCGGCAGACCGAATACGCAGGTTTTAAAAATGGTTCAAGGTCCAGGAGTCAATATTTGTTCGGAATGTGCAATGATTGCCGTACAGTATTTAATTCTTAATGACCGGATGCCTTCTGCAGAAGCGCAGCAGATTCTTGATGCATTCTGGGGGAAAGCACGCAGATGACAGATAAACTTGATTTGAATCCGTTTGAAATAAAAGCTGAAATTGCAAATATATTTCAAAAACTCAACGGAGTCAAAGATTTTGAAAATTATGAAATTCATTACAGAAAGCTTGATTCTCAAAATGACAAAAGTGTTATTGTTAAACTGCTTTTTAAAGAAATAAACAATAACGGCATGAATAAAGAACTTTTGAAATTCCTGCTTCTGAGATACTGTTCTCATGATGCGCTTGTAGAACGCTTATGGAATATTATAAAGAATAATATGTCATCAAATCAATCCAAAATTTTTGCACTTGATTTGCTGAGAGATATTGATACAAACTGGACTTATGACGAATGTGACAGGTACCTTGACAATCCTGACGAACTTGTAAATTCCGACACTAAAAAAATATTAAATAACGCAATAGCAAATCCTGAGGTGCAAATTGACTTTTTGGATTTTTTACACTCACTGCCTGAAAAAGATCAGATTATATTGCTCCAATCACTCGGAGAAGATTACAGCGAAAATGAGCTTGCCAATATGGTTATACCCGTGTTTCTATCAATGTCAGACACAGAAACAGGCAAAAAAGCTCTTGAAATTCTTGGGAATTCAAAATCTCCTCTGGCATATCATGCTTTAAAAAATTCCCTTAATTTTATTGATGAAAATTTAATTCCGTCTGTTAAAAAAAATCTTTCTATCCTAAAACTTTCAGGAATAAGAGAGGATAATTCACATGAATTTTATCGGAATATATTAAAAGATACAAAGCCGTATAAATTTTGCATCACTTATCCTGACGGGCATGGCAATCAAGCTGTTATAGTTTCTAGAATTAATGAGTATGGCAGAATTCAGTTTGTCGCTATTGTAATTGATGATTACAAAGGAGTGAGAGACTGTTTTGGATTTAACGACATCTCACAATTTGAATGCAACGCAATTATTGAAAGATTTTACAGAGGACAGCGGGCTTTAGAGCTTAAGCCGGGGATTTTAAAATCAATATTGCAGAATTCAGAAAAACTCTCAGGCAAGCATATGCCATATGAATATGTCTGCTGGAAAAATCTGCTTGCTGACATAGAACCGGAAGAATTAAATTTAAACTGTAAAATTCATCAATTATCAAAAAAAGATTTTGAAAATATTTTACAATATGATTTTACGGATTTCTGGTTTTTAAACAGCTCCTATAGCGATGAATTTGAAGAATTTATAAAGATACTGAATAAAACAGCACCTGAAGATTATGAAAAAATTATTGATGAAAATCTTGAAAAAGTATTTTACGATGAAGAATATAAAATATGGACTGAAAGAATTTTGCATGTATCATTATTAAAACACCTTGCAGGTGAAGAAACTGCTGCACAAAATTTATATTCCTTATATAATGATAAAGAACTTACAAGAGAATTTCTTAAAAATATAATACGAAAAAGTATATATGAATACTACTTTGCACAAAATAATGCAGAAAAAGTCTCTGCAATCGAAAAAATGTGGGTAAAATAATGTATAAAGTAATGGCGCTGGATATAGGTACAAAAAGAATAGGAGTCGCATTGAGCGATTACCTTCTGGTGCTTGCCAGCGGCTTTACCTGCATACAAAGAGAACCGCAGGATAAAGCAATCGAAGAAATTCAAAAAATAGCAAAAGAAAATAATGTAAAAAAAATTGTAGCAGGCATACCTTTTAATATGGACGGAACAGAAGGAGCACAGGCTCAGGATTGCAGAGATTTTGCATCAAAAATTCAAGGTTATGAAATAATTTTTGAAGATGAAAGATTAACATCAAGTCAGGCAGAAGAAAATCTCAGAAACAAAAAAATAGACTTTAAAAAAAATAAAAGTCTGGTTGATATTGAAAGTGCTTGTATTATACTGGAACAGTACCTTAACAGAAAACAATAGAAAGGATAAATTATGGCAAATGAAGATCAAATTATTGAAACAATTGATGAAAACGGGAATTTAATCAAATTCGAATTATTTGATATTGTTGAAGTTGATGAACAGGAATATGCACTGCTATTGCCTGTAGAAGAAGAAGATAATGATGAAGTTGTGCTTATGAGAATAACAAAAGACGGTGATGAATATCTTTTTGAAACAATAGATGATGACGACGAATTTGAAAAAGTCGCAAATTATGTTGAAAACATGGATGAAGATGAGGAATAAATCTTGTTTGAAAAATTTACGGAAAAAGCCATAAATGTTGTAAGTTCATCGCAGGAAACAGCAAAAAAAATCGGAGCCAAAAAAGTTACTCCGGAATTGCTTTTGCTAGCTCTGTTTGATGAAGCCAGAGGAATATCCCTTAAAATTTTTAAGTCGTATGATATTACGCGCGAAAAACTTATAATTGAAATAAAAAAGTACATAAATCATACAAACTGCTCTGCAATAACTGCAGAAACATTACCATTTGACGAAGGATATAAGGAAATTCTCAAAAAATCACTTGATCTGGCAAACAAATCCGGCAATCCGACTATTTTGTACGAACATTTATTTCTTTCAGCTATTTCCGATAAAAAATCAAATACTGTAAAAATCCTTGAAGATCTGGGGTTTGACATATACAAATCAAAACTGCTTCTTGAAAAGCTTGTTCAAAAAAAGATAAAACGGCTTTACCATCCGGAAATTGAAGAAAATAAGGATAGCAGCTTAAGCAACAAATCAACAGAGACAGATAACATTTTTGACAGTGAGGAATCTGCAAAAGTCTTTGAACGTGCAGTTGCAAAACTTTCGACATCAAATTATGAAATACTGGGTACAGAACAGATTTTATCATCAATTCTTGAAGATAAAAATTCCGAATTAACTCAAATATTTGCAAAATACGGTGTTACAAGCGAAAATTTTGAAGATAAACTGGCAAAAATACAGTCAAGACAAGCTGAATATGAAGGACGTCAAATTATATTCACCCCGAATGCCTTTACGGCAATGAGTACAGCGCTCCAAACCGCGAAGGAATTAGGTTCATCAGTTGTGCTGCCTGAGCATATAGTTCTTGGAATGCTTAAAACTAAACGCGGAATTGCTTATGAAATTTTAAAAGAGTTAAAAATTTCGGACGATGATCTCGCGCATGCAATAATCAAACCGATAGAAAAACAAATGCCCGAAACCTTAACAATCCTGCGTCTTGCAAAAGAAGAAGCAAGACGTCTCGGGAGAAATGTTGTCGGAACAGAAATGTTTTTACTCGGAATAATCGGAGAAGGCACAGGTATCGGCGGGCAGGTGCTTTCAGAACTTGAAATAAATATTAAAGATGCTAGAACAGTAATAGAAAATATGATAGGCTTCGGGGATGAATATTACGACAGAGAAATAATATTCACCGAACGTGCCAAAAGAGTGCTTGAAAAAGCATGGGAATTAGCCAAAAAAGATAATAAACAAAAAATAGAATCTTCACATATGCTTCTAGCACTTACAACAGAACCTGACTCTCTTGCAATGAAGGCATTAGAGCAGCTTGGAGTTGATGCTGTTGAGATTAAAGAAGGAATAAAAAAATTTAAAGAGGCTTAAGTGATAAGCGAAAGAGTTAAATCTTTTATAGAGAAATATAATTTGAAGGGCAGATTCATATTGGGTTTCTCTGGCGGCTATGATTCCATGTGTCTTTTAGATATTTTAAATAAACTCGGTGCTGATGTTGCAGCAGTCCATCTTAATCATAACTGGCGCGGGAAAGAAAGTCTAAAAGAGGCTCAAAACTGTGAAAAATTTGCATTATCACGCGGCATTTTATACTATTGCGAAAATCTTCCGGCAGATGTTCAAAAAACTGAAACTGCAGCAAGGCAAGCAAGATACGACTTTTTTAAAAGATGTGCTGAAAAATTCAATTCAAAAGTAGTTTTTACGGCACACAATTTTGATGACAATGCAGAAACTGTTCTGTATAGAATAATCAGAGGTACAGGCACTGCAGGTCTTCAAGGGATTGCCGAAAAAAGAGATATATTTTACAGACCCCTTTTAAAAACTAAAAGGGAAGAAATAGAAAAATACTGCAGTGAAAACGGTTTAACACCTAATATTGACAGCTCAAACAGTGATATAAAATACAAACGTAATTTTATCAGGAATAAAGTTATTCCGCTGCTGCAAAAAATTAATCCGAATGTTTCAGATGCTTTAAATTCGTTATCTGAAATTGCAACGGAAGATTACAGACTCATAAACAAATATCTTCCATCAAACATCCTGCAGGCTGATGAAGTTGAGCAAAAGAGGATAATTTATAATCTTCTTTGCGAACACAGCCTTGATTATGACAGAGAAAAAATTGAAGATATACAAAAATTTGTTTGTGAAAACAAAAATTCAAAATCAGGAAAAACAATTTCTCTTGCAGAAAATATGTGGCTTTTTGTAAATGATAAAAAGACCGAAGTTATTACAAAAAAAGAAAAAAGCAAACTGGAAATTGCAATAAACAGCTGCGGAGAGTATAATTTTGAAAATTATACATTTACAATTGAACCATTTGCCGAAAAAATAGAACGATACCCTGATGATAAAGAATTTATCGCATATATCAATACTGATAATGTGAATTTTACGCTGCGCCACAGGAAAGACGGCGATATAATTCAGCCTCTCGGATTAAATGGCACGCAAAAATTAAAAAAATATCTGAATGAAAAAAAAATTCCGCAGCACGAAAAAGATGAATTAATATTTCTATGCAAAGGAAACGAAATCATCTGGGCAGCAGGACTTGGCATAAGTGAAAAAGTAAAGGTTGCGCAAACTCCGACACACATGTTAAAATTACAAAAGAGGGCTGATTATGGACATTAAAAATTTAAAAATACTATTTACGGAAGAACAAATTCAAAAACGTATTAAAGAACTTGCAGATGAAATGAACAGATTTTACGGTGATGAAGAAGTTTACACGGTATGCGTTCTGAAAGGTGCTGTAATGTTTATGACTGACCTGACCAAACAACTGAACATGCCGCTTAAAATGGAATTCATAAGGCTTTCAAGCTATAACGGAGGTACAAGTACGTCAGGCAAAGTAAATGCGGTTGATATTTCTCTGCCTGATTTAAATGGCAAAAATGTGCTTATAATTGAGGATATTGTTGACACCGGGCTTACAGCTAAATTCCTGCTGGATTTTTTGAACTGCAACTTCCACACAAAATCGACAAAATTCTGCTCGCTTCTTGACAAAAAAACAGCAAGAGTCAATGATATTGAACCAGATTATTACGGTTTTGAAGTTGATGACAAATTTTTAATAGGCTACGGTCTGGACTATGACGGATATTACAGAAACCTCAAATATATCGGGTATATTGAAAAATCTGATCTGGAGTAAATTTTGAAAAATTTAGTGCAAACTTTTGAAATTATTAACAAGTTTTTTCACATACAGGCAGAGGAGAATTTTTCTCAATCAATATTTGGAATTTTAAAAGAACTGGTAGACTTTGAATCAGGATATATATTTTTCACTAATCCTGAAAGACTCATTTACTCTTACAACCCTAAAATAAAAAATATTTCGGAAATTAAAGGGGAATATTTAAAAGAAAATTTATTGCTAAAAAATACTCAATACGGTACTTTAATTATTACAGGCAAAAATTTTACGGACTATGACAGGGAAATATTTAAAACCTGTGCATTAATAATTGCAGGAATTACTAAAGATATTGAGATTTCCAAAATAATAAAAATTCAGCTTGAAGCATTACAAAATATAAATTCTGAAATTAGAAAATCAGAAGAAGTTAAGTCAAAATTTTTATCGCATGTTTCGCATGAGCTGCGCACCCCGCTGAATTCCATAATAGGTTTTTCTGATTTACTCGATAGTGAATTTACCGGAACGCTGAACAACAAACAAAAAGAATATGTAAATGACATAAAAATTGCTTCAATACATCTTCTTGGAATGGTTAATGAAATTCTTGACATGTCCAAAATAGAATCAGGCACACTTACTGTTAACCTGTCTGAATTCAATTCAAAAACAGCCGTTGACGAAGTAATTAACACATTAAAACCGCTTATACTTGCAAAAAAACTGAATATTGTTAAAGATGTAGAAAATATAACTCTAAAATCCGACTATCTGAAATTTCAACAAATTATTTTCAACCTTGTGAGCAATTCTGTCAAATATACACCTGAGAACGGAGAGATAAAAATAAGTTTAGTAAAAGAAAAAAACAAAACAATACTGTGTGTGGAAGATAACGGAACAGGTATTGATAAAAAATATCATAAAAAAATATTTGAAAAGTTTGAGCAGGCCGGACAGCATAAAAATTCAACAGGCCTAGGTCTTGCAATAACAAAAGAGCTTGTAAATATGCTTAAAGGTAAAATCAAATTAGAAAGCAAGCTTCAAAAAGGAACGAAATTTACAATAATTTTACCTTAAAAAGGGGTTATATGGCAAGGCTAATTATAAACAAAAACGTCATGCTGAATTTGTTTCAGCATCTTACACCGGTGAGCCCCTGAAAAGAGTGCAGAGCCTGCACTGAATTTAATTCAGGGGTGACAAATTAGAACTAATTAGTGTGAACTGCGATATAATTCCTTTAAAAAACTTATTGTAATTAACAGTAATATATGTTAAAATTAGAAAAATTACATATTTATGGGAGAGTTAAACCATGGCATCTATAAAAGACGCTTTTGAAGAATCTATACAGGATCATAACGCAATTTTAAAATATATAATTTTTGCAATTCCTGTATTTTATTGTGTAAATCTATACGAGAAATTTTCGGCAAACTCATCAACATTTATGATTGTCGCAGGATTTACATATCTTCTGCTTTTCGGATTTATGATAAAATGCACTTCAAATGTTCAAAAAGGTGGCGATAGAGTATTACCATCTTTTAATATTTTTTCAATGCTCTGGGACGGGATAAAAGGAACAGTAGCTTTAGGTCCGTTATTTGCAGTATGTGGATGGGCTGCAATTTATATATCAGGTTGGATAGAATCCTACATTCCGGCATCAAACGTATTAATCGCATTTAAATTTGTTATCGGAGGTTTATTTGCATCTATAACCCTGACAGGATATCTATGCTATGCCAAACATTTCAGGATCCCTGATGCGTACAATTTAAAAATCATATCTGATTCATGCGCTGATATTTTCATTGCCGTAATTTTTATGATACCTCAAATTATACTTGCAGATGCAATTATATTAATACCTGTAAGCTATATCATATGGCTGTTCTGGGGAATTCCCAGTCCGATTGCAATATTTTTCTGGTGTATAGTTTCAATATTTACAATAGCAATGACTGCTCATTATCTTGCGCAGCTTAGCTATGAAAATATTACGACTAAAGAAAACTCTGAAAAACTTATATAAATAATCTACTTTGCATTGTCAGCCATTTCACGGAGTTTCTTTAACTTGTCACGTATTTCCGCGGCTCTTTCAAAATCGAGGATTTTTGCAGCTTTATGCATATCTTTTTCAAGCTTGTCTATTAATTTTGGCAAATCTTTCTTTTCAATACCTAAATCAACCATTTCTTCTGCGACAATATCCTCCAGATCCCTGTAGCTTGCAACAAGAGACAGAAGATTATTTTCTATCGGCTTTTTAATTGTCTGCGGAATAATTCCGTATTTTTTATTATATTCAATCTGAATTTTACGTCGTCTTTCGGTTTCCGAAATTGCTTTTTCCATAGATTCCGTCATTCTGTCAGCGTACATAATAACTTCACCGCATGCATTACGTGCAGCACGGCCTATTGTTTGAATTAAACTTGTTTCTGAACGTAAAAAACCCTCTTTATCAGCATCCATAATTGCAACAAGAGAAACTTCGGGAATATCAAGCCCTTCCCTGAGCAAATTGACACCTATCAAAACATCAAATTCTCCGAGTCTTAAATCCCTTAAGATTTCAACACGCTCAAGTGATTGAATTTCACTGTGAAGATATCTGACTTTAATACCTTCCTGAACAAAGAAATCAGTTAAATCTTCAGCCATACGTTTAGTCAATGTTGTAATAAGAACACGTTCATCTTTTTCTGCGCGTTTTTTAATTTCATCTTTTAAGTCAGTTATTTGCGATTCTATAGGACGAACAGAAATTTTAGGATCAACAAGCCCTGTCGGACGAATTATTTGTTCAACTAATTGAGCAGATGTTTTTCTTTCAAAATCACCGGGAGTTGCAGAAATATAAATTTTTTGATGAACTTTTTTGAAAAATTCATCATTTTTCAAAGGTCTGTTGTCTCTTGCGCACGGAAGCCTGAACCCGTACTCTATTAATGTATTTTTTCGTGAAGAATCGCCGTGATACATTCCTTTTAACTGTGGCAGCGTAACATGAGATTCATCAATTACAGTCAGGAAATCACCTTGAAAATAATCCAGTAAAGTAGCCGGAGCAGAACCCGGAGGACGTCGCTCAATAATCCTTGAATAATTTTCAATACCTGAACAATATCCCATCTCCTTTATCATTTCAATATCATATTTAACCCTTTGCTCTAGTCTTTGCGCCTCTACAAGTTTATTTTCACTGTTAAGTTCAGCAAGTCTCTGCTGCAATTCCTGCCTTATTAAAGAAATCGTTTCATCAACATTTTCATCATAAGAAAGATAATGCACAGCAGGATAGATAACAACTTTTGCCGGAGTTTCAAGAATTTCTCCCGTCACATTATCTATTCTGACAATTTTTTCTATTTCATCGCCGAAAAAATATATCCGCGTTATTATCTTTTCATAAGCAGGCATTATTTCAACAATGTCACCGCGAGCGCGGAATGTTGAACGCTCAAGCACAAGATCGTTTCTTGAATACTGAACGCTTACGAGATGCTTGAGCAGGTCATCCCTTGATATCTCATCACCGACATTCAGCTCGACAGACCCTTTAAAATAATTTTCAGGCAGCCCTAAGCCATAAATACAACTCACAGAAGCGACTATAATAACATCATTTCTTTCATAAAGGCATCTTGTTGCATTATGACGAAGTCTGTCAATTTCCTCATTTATCGAAGCTGATTTTTCTATAAAAGTGTCAGTTCTCGGGATATACGCTTCAGGCTGATAATAATCATAATAACTTATAAAATATTCCACAGCATTATCAGGAAAAAGTTCTTTAAACTCATTGTAAAGCTGGGCAGCAAGGGTTTTGTTGTGAGCGATAATAAGAGTAGGCCTCTGCACTCTTTCAATAACATTTGCAATTGTAAATGTTTTCCCTGAACCTGTTATTCCAAGTAATGTCTGTGCATCATCTCCGCTTTCAAGCCCTTGAACAAGTTGTTCTATAGCTTTAGGCTGATCTCCGGCAGGTTTATATTTTGATGATATTTTAAATCTTCGCTCCATATAACCAAATTATAACTAAATAAAAATTTTCTGGCAAAAAAAAATTTTTTCACGGTTATAATATAATGTAATTACAAAAAGGGAATATTAAGTGGTCAGCCAGATAACTACAAACACTCAAAATACAAAATATCAGGATCCTCTAAATAAACCGATTCCTGTTTTAATGTCGTATTCAAACGAATTAGGAACAGCAATATCGGAAATTGCGCCAAAACTCGGGACTGCTCTATGGGCACCTACCTTTATGTATCTTGGAGCTGACATTTATGACAAATATAAAAATGATAAAGACAATTATCATCCCAGTGCCAAAAGAGCTCTTAAACAGGCAGTATTTCAGGGATTAACATCATTAATAGCACTCCCGCTGGTAATCCTTGCCGGTCAATATGCAGTATCGCCTATTGCGAAATTCACAGGAGCAAAAATCAGCACAAATGCAAAAGACGCAATTTATAAACACACTAAAGATGTAATTGATCAGGCTCACGGCTTTGCTCTAAAAAGTAAAGAAGATTTTAAAAACATAGTAGCAAATACGCTTGAAAATAAAATTAAAGCCAGAAAAAACGAACAAAAAACAAAAAATATAATAAAAAAGATATACATTAACCTTTTTACAAGCAGATACGACCTTTTACATTCAAACGAGTCAAGAGTTCTTAAGTTCGCCTCAGAAAATGCCGAAAAAACTTTTGATATAATGACAGCTTTAAAAAACAACAACAAACATGCTGTACCTTCAGGTATTTACAGGAAATACAACCGCATTCTGCCGGTAATGAAAGAAATGTACAACGAAGGTGATTACTCATATCAGGCAACAAGAACAGCTCTCAAAGAATATCAATCCTCACTTATTTTTAAAAACAAATTATTAAAAACCCTCGGCGGTTTTGCTTCTTTAATATTGTTTGCAAATCCGGTAAACGATTTTGTCGACAAAAAAATTATGAAAGAATACATAAATCCAGGTATAGATCAAATTTCGAAAGGCTTCGTTAATGATTCTAAACTGAAAACTATATTTAACGACCTCGGGCAAAAAACTAATTTTGATCTAAAAAGCGTGAAGCCATCGAACCTGTTTCTGAAATCACGGCATCAGCACGAATTGAAGTCAAAGGCTGCGGGAAATCAATAATATAACCATCATCCTCATCAAATTTGGCAATTTCCTTCATTGATAATGCTGCAGTCCTTGCAGGGCTTAATTCTACTATAGAACTTACATATCTCAATCCGCTGCTATTTTTATTAATATAAACTATGTAATCAAATTCAGATAAAACTTTATTTTTGGCATATTTTTCAGTCAAGTTTGCTGATACTGCATACGCACAAACAAGTTTTGAAAAAGCATCACTTACAGAACCCGCTTTTAAAGTCATAATCAGCCCTTCACGACCCAAAATATCAGCCAGAGGCTCATTTAAATCCGTCACAATATATTCCGGCGACATTTTCAAAATAGTTGAAATTACAAATTCCCGATCTGCTATATTGTTATTAACTAAAAATTTAATTATAGATTCGGATGATGAAATTAATTGCGGAACATCTTCAATAACTGCAGAACGTCTGCCGCACAGGCAAGAATTTATTAAAGCATCAGCCAGAGTCGTTTTGCCGGTATTAATATTTCCTGCAATGACAATATTTTTTTTCATAGAAATGACAGAAACAAGAAAATCAAAAATCTCTTTTGTCATCATTGATTTTTCAACTAAAAACTCGTGCGTTCTTAATACAGATTTTTTTAAAATTAAAATCGCACCGCTTTGTGAAATTGATGACGGAATTATTGAAATAAAAATATCTCCTGCCTTAAAATTCACAACATCCGCCTGAATATTAAAGTTTTGCTCAGACAAAAAAGAAATACTTTTTATAATAAAATTAAACGCAGGTACACTTAACTTTATTTCAGTATTTAAAATATTGCCGTTAATCTCTATATAAACAGAATTTGTACTGTTGACAAAAACAGATGTAACATTTTCTTTTTCAAGCAAAAAGTTAAGCGGTCCATATTCAACTACACTTTTATAAAGTTTTTCAACCAGATTTTCTTTACTTTCATCAGCAATATTGCTCCTGCTGTCAACAAATTTTTTTATCAGATCTTTTTGTTTCGCACTCTCATATTCAAACCATACAGGAATGGAATTTATTTTATCTAATAATAAATCAAGAACTTCAGAATAATCAAAATCTGGATTATCAAGAATTAAATCATCTTTATTTTCAACTTTATCTGTATTTTCAGGCTTTAGTTCCTGTTCAGGCTCTTTAATGACTTCCTGCTGCTCTTTTAAAATATTTGATTTTTTAAATCTGCTGCTTAATTTACTGCTCTGCAACATTTTTATATCCTTCCGTTTTTCTGTCAAATTTTTGTCTGTAAACATTATCCGATACAAGCAAAGCCAAATTTTTATAACTTATTGCGACATTTGAATCCGGATTAACAGCAGAAACAGGAATACCGCTGTTTATAGCAGTCATCATGGTAAAATAATTATTCGGAATTTTCCAATATAATTTTTTACCCAGAACTTCTTCTACATCACCGGACGAAATCTCATCATTTTCCATATAGCGATTTATCAAAACCTGAATTCTGTCAGCATCAATACCGGATTTTTCTAATAATTCCATACATCTCTGACAATTTCTTAATGCCGGAAGATTTACAATGGTTACAAGAAAAACTAAATCAGAATTTTCTAAAGCTGTCAGAGAAATGCTGTCAAAGCCTCCGGATGTATCAACAACAATATAAGAAAATGTATTTCGCAATATCTTAAAAAGTTTAGTTATGTCTTTTGAAGAAATATTTTCTGTCTGCGCATAAGACGGAGGATCTGCAAGTATATATAAACTTGTATCCTTATATTTTTCAAGCGTTGAAATCAAAAAATCTCCGTTTATTTTATCAGAATTTTGTAGCATATACGAAATATTAAAAGACGGATTCAAGTCAAAGAAAGGTGCAACATCACCGAGCTGAAAATTTAAATCTATTAAAGCAACATTTTCTTTTGTAATTCTTGCAAGCTCATAAGCAAGATTTGAAGCAACAGAAGTTTTTCCGGCACCGCCTTTATTTGAATAAACGGTTATAATTCTGCACTTCGTTTTTTCCTTTGTTTGTCCAGTCAAATCATCATATATACGACTTATTGAAGAATAAAATTCATCTTTTATTAACGGCAGGGATAAAAGGTCTGATGCCCCCATCCTCATTGTCCGTACGGCAAGTTCAACATCAGGTTTATCAGAGAATGCTATTACTTTCATTTCCGGAAAATCAGTTTTTGTCCTGTTTATAAAATTTAAAGCCTGCTCCTGATAATCGGACATATCAACTATAACCAGAGATTTTGAAAGTTCTTTTACTGCATCATAAGCCTTTGAAAAATCAGAAACAGAAGCAAGAAAAAAGAAATTATCCGAATCATTGATATATCGTTTTAAAAGCTCTGTCAAAGAATTATCTTCACAAACAACAATTACTGAAATTTTCTTATTCATACTCAAATTGTAACATATTAGACAGAAATAAGCAATAAAAAAGCCCTGCACGAATGTGATTTTGTTGCCTGCGTGGTCTCGCAGGTGGGTGAATGCCCCGGATTATCCGTTTCCCGCTGGCGATTATTAATAATCGGCGGGTCTACTTCACATCCTGACGGAGTCAATTCTCCCTTTTAAAATAAATGTAGGAACAAAATGAGCACCCGTACAGAGCTGATAATATTATATCATAATCTGTTAGCAAATACAATATTGCTCATACATATTATCTAGAAAATTTATTTACTCCGATATAAAACCCTGCATACATTGACAGAACTATAATTGCAACAGTATTTATAACAACCAGATTTAATGAATCAGGATATAATACATTTGCAAGAAGGGTTACAAGCCCGAATCCAAGGGCAGTTAAAGTGTATTTAAAAGTACTTTTAGACCTTTTATATATTTTTACATTATGGCAGAGTTTATTTGAATAATCATCAATATTTGAAAGATTTAAGGCCTTACTGTAAGTTTCAGGAGATATTTTTCCGTTCACCATAAGATTTTTACATGCCCTTTCAAAAGCTTTTTTAACCTGAAGCTCAACAAGCATAAGCATTTGTTCCTGTGACAATTTACCAAGTTCTGCCTCTTTACCCATCTCAAACGCTACATAAGCAAGTTTTTGAAGGATACTTTCATGATACATCTCAGGAATATCTGAACGCAATAAATCAATATACTTGTGAAAAGTCCACTCCGAAATAAGCTGGGTTAAAAGTTTTGCGGTTTCAGAATTTTCGATCGTATCATCATTAGAAAAAGCTTCTCCTGCGATATAAGTAAAATTATAAATACGTTCAAGAAATTCTTTTTTATGCTCAAGAGCAATATCATCAGGAAAACTTGTTTCTGCCTGCTTTGTCAAATCCTGTGCAAACGTTTTAAAATCAAATGCCGCTGTCATAAACCCTCCCTTAAATAAATTATACCATGCCTGTTAAAATATGGCAATATATATAAATCCATATAAACAACATGCTAATTCATTTTAAGCGTCTGCAAAGCCTGCTGTTCCGCTAAATCCGCGCGTCTCAATACATCATCAACCGGTGCAGTATCTTCCTTATTTGTCAGTTGAACCCCAACCGGCGAAGGTATATATGTTCTTACAGGTTCAGCAGGTTTTGAATTATTTTGAGCCGGCATACTTTGAGTATTTTGTGCGGTAGTTGAGAAAGCTCCACTGCCATTTCTGTATTTATTCAATAAATTAGACTGACTGTACTGCATCGGCTGCTGGCTATTATTATATGACGACGTAGTGGTTGAAGTTGTATTTATCTGTGTCTGAGGATTTTGGCCAGCTTGCATCGGCTGCTGGAGCTGCGGCGGAAGCTGGGCGGTCTGAGAAGGTGTAGCTTCAGGCTCTTTGTCCTCATCGAGAACTGATTTTGTCGGCTTTCCAAAAATTGCATGACAGCACTTTGTAGCCCATTTTGCAAGGAATGGAGATATAATGAACATCGGTATTACTATTCTCATCGGAACACCTATTATGTTGCCGTTTGCAAGTTTTCTTAAGAAATTCAGATTATATTTGCTTGTTGAACGGTACGAGAGTTTTCTTTCATTACCGATATTTATAAATTTACCGATTTTTTGAAGGAGCTTAGTTATCGGATTTTTAATATTTTTAGTTCCTAAAGCTTCATTCAGTGCTTTTGAAGCCTTTTTATAAGCTTCTTTTGTATTTAGCTTACCGTCTTTTACATTCTGGTTAAATTCTTTTAAAAGTTTGCGATAATTTTCTACACCTGCTTTATCAAGACCTGCATATTTAAAACCGCCGATTTTATGCATACCGATAATACCGGCCGTCATAGCAAGGAAGTATGTAAAGTCATTTACAAACCTTTCTGCTAAAGTCTTGCCTTTTTCACCTTTCGGCGCTTTCCAGGTACTTATAAACATATCCGCAAAAATAAATGCCTGCATTGCAACAGCTAATTTACCGCCTGCAAATCTGTTAGTAGTACCTTCTAAAAACCATGCAGAAAGTTTTGGCAAAAATCTTCCAAGAGCCGTCTTATTTCCTTTTCCTAAGACAGCTTTATATTTATTAAGATATTCGGAAGGATCAACAATTCTGCCTTTTAAATTACGTCCGGCTTTGCTTTTGCCACGCCATATTGAAAATTTAATTTTGTTTTTATCAGCTTTTTCAAGAGCCTTCATAACTTCATCAGGGTGATCTAAAAATTTGCCTTTTAAAGAGTTATAGTGTTCTAAAGAATCAAACCCGAGCTTTTTAATTTTTAATTCTTTAGCCAGATCAGCCAATCCTGACATTCCTTTAGAAGAATAAATGCTTTGTGCCTGAGAGTTTGAAACTCCTAAAAGCTTTAATTCTTCCATCTGTAAAGCCAGAGATTTTTCCTCAAAAGTTTTACCTGCCAAATTTTTTATAAAATCATCAATATATTTTTGAGAAACCCCGTATTGCTCGAGTTTTTGATAAGCATTATAGGGCTTAGAAAACTTTCTTTGACGATTTACAATAGGTTTTAAAAATTCTTCAAACACCTGCTCAGTATCAGAAGCTAAAAATCCGTGAACACCCGCACCTGGAACTTTAGCAAAAGACCATTCCGGTCTTGTTGCATGATTTTGCAAAGTGTATGCAATCTTGCTTTTACCGGAAAGATTTGTAAATTTTTTCTTAAACCAATTGCAGAAGGTCTCAAATTTTCTTCCTACATAAGTGTCTGTTGATATTTTATCCCCGAAACCGCCTATTTTCCCGAGTGCAGAAGTCTCGTAATCACCTGCACATTTCGGGTTAAATTTATCCATAGCCTGAGCTAATGCGTACCAGACAGCAGCTCCTACCCCGAGTACAGCAAAAGGATTATTGTCTTCAGATGCCTTAGCCCTGTTTGCTACATAACTATCCTGAACATTAGGTTTCAATAGTTCAGGGTTAACTGCCTGCATTGGAACCTGCTGCTGTCCGGCCAGCTGGGGCGACATTGCCTGAAACTGCATTTTATATGGGTTATTATTCACATTATTCTCAAGCATAGAATTTCCTATTTTCCCCTATATAAATATAAAAACAAACTTAGGGAAAATATTGCCATATTATTTCATATATTAAGAATTGTAACAAGTTATTTAAAAAGTGAAATTCAAAAAATTATATATACTTTATATATACATAAGAAATAAATAAGAAGAATGAGAGGCAAAAAATGGCTGTTGCAAATTTGAAAAAAATTGATGACAAGTTAAAAGACATGTACGAAAATCAAGTTACTGTCAATAATAATCAGCCCTTTGAGGACAGATCGGAATTATTGTTTGCGCAGATGAACTTTATTGCAATGGCAAACAAACAAGCTTTACACTTACTTTAATACACTATAACTCCAATTAATTTTTCCCCTACAAATTTTTTACTTGGCAGAACTGCGGTTCTGCTTTTTATTATGTTAAAATATCTTTATGAAAATATGTATTTTTTCAGGGACTTTTAACCCTATTCATAATGCACATATGAAAATGGCAGAATATATATTAGAAAAATACAGGTTTGATAAGATAATATTTATACCTGCATACAAACCGCCCCATAAAGATTATATGCCCGATATGTGCCGGCACAGGTACAATATGGTTAAGCTTGCAATTCAGAATAATCCTAAATTTGAGATTTCCGACATTGAATTTAAACATGAAGGTAAATCTTATTCTTACCTGACTGTATCAGCGCTAAGGCAAAAGTATAATATTAACGGCAAAATCCATTTTATAATCGGCACTGATGCATTTGAAAAAATTGAAACCTGGTATGAAACTGATAAATTAAAAAAACTGGTTGATTTTATTGTATTTATACGGGAAAATAATAAAGTGAATTTAGAGAATTTAAAGGACAAAGGTTATAACTTTGAATTTACCGGTATGCCTTTTGTTGACATTTCATCAACTAAAATAAGAGAGAATATAAGCAATGGCAAATCAATTAAAAATCTTGTTCCGGAAGAAGTAGAGGACTATATTTACAAAAATGGATTATATAGAAATATTAAAATGGCTTAAAGAAAATTTGAATGAAGAAAGATACCTTCACACTCTCGGCACAGCACAATGCGCTAAAGAGCTTGCCCAAAAATTTAATTTAGACGAAGAAAAAGCTTATCTTGCAGGACTTTTACATGATTGTGCGAAATGCTTTTCAAATGAAAAACTTCTTGAAATTATTCGCCGACATCTGCATGTCGAAGAATGCGAAATGCTGAATTATAAAACACTGCATGCACCGGTAAGCGCGTATATTGCCGAAAAACAATTTAATATTACAGATAAAGAAATATTATCTGCGATAAGATGGCACACCCTCGGCAGAATGGATATGAGTGAATTTGAAAAAATAATATTTCTTGCTGACAAAATAGAGCCAAACACCAGAGACAAAGATTATTCAAATAAAATTAAAAATATACTGAATGACGAAAACGGGATAGATAAAGCTTTACTGGTGTGTTATAAGGAAACTATCAAAAGTCTTGTAAAAAGAGATTTGAAAATATGCATTTTAACTATTGAAATTTACAATAAACTTCAAGACATATTACAAAAATAGCATGTTTATGGTAGAATATACTAAAAGTGAGGAAGATTAGATGAAGGTATTGGAAATTAAGAACAATCTGGTAAAGATAGCATATGATGCAAAAGATAATCTTGCACTTGCCGGATTTGTTATAATAGAAGATGAAAATTCTCCCTACGTTGCCCAGGTTATGAATGTGAAAGCTGATAATACAACAAACTTTGCAGTTGTAAAATTACTTTTTACATTCAACCAAGAAGGCATATTAAAAAATTATAACGGTACAATTCCATCACTGAAATCCGCTGTATCTTTACTCCCTTCAAATGAATTACTTGATATTATACCTGTTGAAACTCCGATAATACTCGGAGAACTTGCACAACAAAATATAAGCTTAAAAGTAGATAAAACTATTTTTGACAATAATCTGCTTGTATGCTCTGACAATTTTGAAAATACTACTATCCTTATAAATAATTTTGTAAAACAAATTAACGAAAAAATTGTAATATTCGACACAGAAGGCCAGTTTGAAAGCGAGAACAAAATTGTTTTCGGAAAAGACTTTAGACTTCCGCTCAACTACGACACTATCAATTTTATTTATGACAATGAACTTGAAGATGTCGATGCCACAAGCAAAGCAATAATTCAGGATATTTTTATAGAAGTTCAGGAGTACACAAAAACACTCCCGGAAGGTTATCTGCCTTTTGAAACTTTTTTGAGTGTTGTAGACCAGCAATACAAAGAAACAGGTATAACTCAACTTGTTCTGCTTAAAAATAAACTTTTAAAATACAGAGATCAAAATGTCTTTGCGGAAGAATTGAAAGATGTACTAAATTTAAGCATTGAAATTGAAAAAAATGATATTACTGTAATAGATATCTCTGATATAGGAGCATCTTTGCAAAAAGAGATTATGTCACACATTTATGACACTATGAACAATATTAAGTCAAATATTTATGCTTTTGCCAAAATAAGCAATACAAACAGCGACAAAAAACTTCTTAAAAAATTTATAAGACGTGAAAATGTATTCACTACAATCATCTGCCCGCACGAATACAAATATATTCATGAATTAAAAGAAATTGCACAAAATATTATATTATTCCAGCCGCTTACATTACAGCATGATTTCGCAAGCTACAATACATTTTTAAATAAACTTAATAAGGAAGAATTCATAATTTGCGGGGCACATACACAAAATATTCCTTTAATAGTTGAACTTAAAGAACTTGAAGATACGATAGTAACAGATGAAAATAATATTAACCAGCCGGAAAGTATTGAACAGCCGACGCAAACAGATGAAATATCTGACAATAATGTAAAAACTGAACCGGAAATTTCAGAAAAAGAGGAAGCACAAAATATTCAGTCTGCAGAACAGCAAGAAGAACAAAAACAGGAAATACAGGCTCAGCCAGAAGAAGAACAACCGGTTGTGGAATACCCTGACATAGAAATTATGGAAGAACCCACACAGGGAAATAATGATACAGAGCTAATATCACTTGATGACAATATAGAAATAGTTGATGAAACTCCTGAACAAGTATTAATTGAGGAACCTGAGGAACCTCAAACAGAACCGGAAACCGGGGGAAATGAAATAATTATTGAAGAAAATCCGGAACAAGATGACAATCTTAATCTTGAAGAACCGGAAATTGATTATTCTTTAGATGAAGCTGATATCGGTGCAAATTTTGCTGAAACTCCGGCAGATATTGAAAATAACGAAATGGTTGAACAAGCGGCAAAAGATATTGATCGAGTAATGTATGAAAAATTACCGCAGGATGAAACTATATCTTTTGAAGAACCGGATGAACAAGATGAACTGACAGAAGATGATTTAAACCTTATAGATAATCTTGCAGGTGAGGAAGATATTGAAATTTTAGAGCCTGAACCGCTTGATAATTTAACAGAAGACAATAATCCTCCTGTTATACCAATTTACCCTGCAGAAAATACTAAAAATCCCAATAACCAGACCTTTGAACCGGGCGATAAAGTTTCAACACCGAAATACGGAGAGGGTGTTGTTGAAAAAATGATTAAATATGGTAATAAAATGCTCTGCTCAATTGATTTCCCGCAAATCGGCAGAAGGCTGCTTGATCCATCAATGACAGACATTACAAAATTATCTTAGAGTTGATGCGCCTTTTAAATAAACAAATTGCGGAATAAAATCTTCTCCACAATTTACAACAATCAGAACACGCAGGCACATAGGCAGAGCCCCCGGGACATCCAGTTCATGAAAACACATCATTGCTGTTTCGCACAAACCCATATCAATTCTTGCAAATTTTGCAGGGAATGCAGCATTTAAATCATTTGTCAAAGTAAATATGACATGCGAAATTGCAGACAATTCAATTCCGTTACGCTCAACTAATTCGTTTAAAAGTTCTATAGTAGCTTCCTTAATAGACTCTTCAGTATTTTCATTGACAGTAATTGCCCCTCTGATACCTTTAGTAAACATAACTTATCTCCCAATTTGAACTTTTAAACTTCGACAGGCAAATGCTGTCCGTTTGCCCAGTCTTTTGCCGGCATTTCAGCCTTTCCTTCCGGTTTGACCTTTAAAAGGATAAGAGAATTTGAGCCGCAGCCAACAATCACACCGTCTTTTGAATTCACTAATTCTCCGCATTTTAAAGCTTTTTCTATAACTTTAGTCTCAAGCACTTTAACAATTTTTCCTTTGAATACAAAATATGCAGAAGGTGACTTATAAATACCTCTCACAAGATTATGAATTTTAACTGCAGGTTTAGCCCAGTCTATAAGTGTTTCTTCTTTTGTCAATTTATTGGCGAAACAAATACCTTCTTCTGATTGCCTACAAGGTGTAATTGAATTATTCACAAGACCTTTTAGAGTATTTTCTATAAGCAGCGGAGATTTATCACTTATTATTTGAGCCAGATCCTCACATGTCATATCATCCGGAATACTTATCATATCTTTTAAACACACATCACCGCAGTCAAGCCCCAGTTCCGTAATCATGGTACAAATGCCTGTTTCTTTATCACCGTTTATAATTGCTCTTTGAATAGGGTTAGCGCCTCTGTACTTTGGAAGTAAAGAGGCATGCAAATTAATTGTCGCATACTTTGGAATATCCAAAACTTCCTGAGACAAAATCTGTCCGAAGGCAAAGGTTACAAAAAAGTCAGGATTTAATTTTTTCAATTCATTAATTATATCAGGTTCTTTTCTTATTGATTTCGGCTGAAAAACAGGCAAATTCTTTTCAAGAGCAAACTTCTTTACCGGTGACATTGAAATTTTATGTCCTCTGCCAGCAGGTTTGTCAGGCTGGGTAACAACAGCAAGAACATTTATCTCTGAGGAATTATACAAATATTCAAGCGATTTTAAAGCTATATACGGAGTTGCAAAAAAAACAATATTAATCATTTTTACTTTCTAATTCCTTATCAAGAACAGGATCCTCTATAAGCCTGTCAGCTTCTACAGGCGGCAAATTATGCTTTGAGAGAATATTATCTGTTTCAAATCTGTTTACACAATGGTCAATAAACAAAATACCGTCAAGATGATCGTATTCATGCTGAATTGCTCTGGCGAGTAAACAACCGTCTTTTGCTTCCATAACAAAAGATTTCCCGTTAATATCAAGCGCTTTTACCATAACATTTTTATATCTTTTAACGTCAGTATAAGCCTCAGGGAAACTAATACAACCTTCCTGAGCAATAATAGCGCCTGATTTTTTTATAATTTTTGGATTTATAAATACGAGAGGGTTTAGAGGTTCGTTATTTGTTGAAACATCTACAACAAAAACCCTGTAATTAACACCTATCTGCGGTGCAGCCATTCCTACACCGTTTTTAGCGTACATTGTATCTAAAAGATCCTGAACAAGCTCATGGATTTTTTTTGAGACTTTATGAACTTCTTTTGACGGCTCCCTTAAAGATTTTTCACCATATTGCAAAACTTTTTTTACAGACATAATTCCCTCGCTTTACAAAATATTATATATCAATAAGTTACAAAAAACAAGAAAATTTATGTAAGACTTATATCGCAGTTTACACCAAATATCCTCAAAAAACAGTCATAATGTCATTCCGAACTTGTTTCGGAATCTTATAGTAATTAGCCCCTGAAACAAGTTCAGAGCCTGCCCTGAATTTATTTCAGGGGTGACGATTGCAGTTATTTTCGGTGTAAACTGCGATATAAGGTCCAATTTATGTTTTACCCGCCGGTCAAAAGTTTGTCATCTAAGATTTAAAAATTTATGCACCTGTGGTATTAGTCTGACATTATCATAATTATTCAAGAATTTATCAAGAACATTTGCGCAAAATTGCGAAGAAACAGACATTTTATCCTCAATCATTTCAGGCTGCAAAATTACCGGTATATTATATTTTTTACCCAGTTCACAAGAAGCTGTTATCTCATTTTCGCGGATTTTTTCATTAAAAACTACTTTTGCAAAAGTTTCAACACCTGCACAATTTGCAAAAAATTTCTCATGAAATTTTAACGCATCTTTTATACCAGCAGCGCTTTCAAGTTTTATATCAGCAGAGATAATATTTACAAACTGTTTTATTTCAAGAAGTTTTTCAGCAAGAGTAGCATTTGTCTCCAGATAAACCGGCTTGTTTACAAGCGGTAAAAAATCTTTAAGAAAATCTGTCGCAAGCAAAGGTTCTCCGCCGGTTAATGAAATTGAATGAATTTTACTAAACTTATTTACTTCATATGCAAGTTGGTCAGGACAAAACTCTCTATAATCAGAATCTGATGAAAATTCCGTATCGCAGTAATTACATTTCAGATTACAATTACAAAAACGGACAAATAACTGCTTACACCCGAGATAAGGTCCTTCACCCTGTACTGATTCAAATATCTCTTTAATTTTAACTTTATTCATTTAACAAATTTTCTCTTATACTATTTAACGATAATTTTTTAAGCTTTTCATACAGCTTAATTTCATCATCCGACAAAGAACACGGAATTTCAATATGCACAATAACTATCATATCACCTGATTTGTTATTCTGAGAAAGTCCCTGACCTGCAAGACGGAATTTTTGACCTGAATGCGTCATGGGCGGTAGCTTTAAATTTACATTACCTTCAAAAACAGGAATAGAAATACTACCACCTAACACGGCCTCAAAAGGAGAAACCGGAACACTATAAATAATATCATTACCGTCAAATTTTATCATGTTATTCGGTTGAATTTTAATCTTAATATACAAATCACCGTTTTTGCCGCCGTTTATACCACATCCGCCTTCACCTGCAAGACGCAGCTTTGCTCCATTTTTTATATTTTTGGGAATTTTAACTGAAATTTTTTTGTGCTCAATTTTTTCACCGGAACCTTTACAAACACGGCATACCGAGCCATTTATAAATTTTCGCCCTTTGCAATTCGGGCATTCGCCTGAATGCATAATATTTATAAGACGCACGGCACCATTTACAGCTTCTCTCATTGTAATAGATATTTCTTCATAAATATCATCACCTTTTCTAGCAGAATTTTCTTCTTTTTTTGATTTTGTGAATTCTTCAAACATATCATTTATCTTTTTTGAAAATTCTTTTTTTGAAAATTCAGGCTCTGTAAAATTTTTTGAGCCGGCTCTTTTTTTATATTCATTTTGGGCTTGCTTTGACGAAGTACGCTTTTTTTCAGACTTTTCACGGGAAGAAGATTTGAAAAATCCGTTTATTGTATCATATTGGAGCCTTTTTTTAGCATCAGAAAGAGTTTCATAAGCCTCGGAAATATCAATAAAGCGTTTAGTCCCATCCTTATTGACATCAGGGTGATATTTACGTGCAAGACGTCTGAAAGCAATTTTTATATCTTCAAGCGAACTGTCAGGGGTAACTCCTAATATATTATAATAATTCTTCATATAATCATATATAATGAAGTTTTAAAAAATTTCAACCTGCCCGCAGATATCAGTACGGTATTTCTTGCCTTCAAATTTTATTAAATCAATATCTTCATATAAGTGAGTTCTTGCTCTTGATAAAGTTTTAGCTGTCTTTGTCAGTACAAAATTTCTGCCTTCTATAGTCTCGTATTCCAAATATTGATTTCTTTTTATACCAAAATTTGTAATATCTGATTCAACCAAATCTAATCCTTCTATAACTTTTCCTGCCAAACGTGATGAAACAACGCAGGAAACAGACGCATTATCCAAAATTTTAATTGAATCATAATCATCTGCAAACGAACCTACAGCACAGGCTTCAAACAATAGCAACAAATCTTCGTCTATAATATTCAATACTGCCTGAGCGTCATGATCAGACAGAAAAGACTTAAAAGCCAGAGTGCATAATCTGCCGTCTTCTGCCAGCACACAGTCAATACCGAGAATTCCAGAATACGGCGATTCTTTCTTTTGCAATTCATCTAAAACACGTGAAACAATATTCTGCATTATATAAGAAACCATATCGGATGAAATTTTATAATCAGGAGTATAAGCGCCGGTGCCGCTTGTCAAAATGCCGCCGTTACCGTTTTCCGAAAATTTATAGTTCGCTACGGAAGTAAGCGGCAAAGCACTGTAACCGTCTGTTATAACATAAAATGTAAATTCATGCCCGTAAACATAATCTTCTAATACAATTTTATTTTCACCTTTTGCAAACAAATCTTCAACAAACGTTTTTGCAGTTGAAAATGTAGTACAGACAAGACGATCCTTGCCCTCATAAGCTTCATCAGTACGTATAACCTGCGGCATGGAAGCCGTTTTAAGATAATCAACAGCGGACGGAAGTTTATCAAATATTGCAAAACGCGGAGCAGGAATCTTTAATCTATATAAAAATTTCTTTCCGAAAGATCTGCTTATTGCAATGTTTGCACTTACAGCAGAAGGCGCAAATATTAAAAGCCCGTTGGCCTGAAAAAGTTCGGCAATATCTTGTTTAACAGCTTTTTCAGAAGACACAATCGTAAAGTCTATAGCATTTTCAAGAACAAACTCCATAAGCTCCTGAACATTATCCTCCCTTATATCAACACATTCTGCAATTTCTTCAATCGCAGAGTTGCCAGGGGCTACAAATATGTCACAGCTATATTCTTTAAATTTTTTTGCAAGCGCAAATTCCTTAGCAGAAGCACCCACAATTAAAACTTTTTTCTTTTTATCTTCCATAGAAATATTATATTACAAAATTAATACATAAAATATATGATTTTGTTAAGATATTTTACAAAAATTTTTCAAAATGTGTTATAATAATGACAAAAGTAATTTTTTAATTAAATTGCATATACAGTAGAAAGGTTATATAAAAATGGCAGGTATTGTAAATTTATTGTCACAAATGTTTGTTCCTCAGACAACAGGAGCTGTAGTTCCGGTAAGAACCAATTCAAATCCGTACAACAACAATCCGTTTGTAAATTACAACGGCAACAATTTGAATTCATATGCAAAAAATAGACCTGTACGGGGAGGCTACTTTGCAGGCTATTACAACGGAAAACAAAATATAGTAGGACAGCGGTTATTTATTGAAGTTTAATTCCTTCCGGCAATTGACATTTATACGGGAAAAAGTTATAATATAAAAAGAGTTATTAGGGAAGTATTTTTAATGAAATTTAAAAAAAGTTTAGGATTCACACTTAGTGAAGTGTTAATAGTCATCGGAATACTGGGAATAGTTGCAGCGATGACAATTCCTGCTGTAGTAGCAAACCATCAAAAAACAGCCTGGCTGACATCTCTTGAAAAAAACTACAATGAATTAAGCCAGAATTTAGTAGTTTTAAGTACTGAAAAATACAATAGAGACTTATACGGCTCCCGCTTATGCAAAGACGGGAAAACAATAACCGGCAGTGCAGGACAATTTTTAAAAGATTACTATAAAATAGCCCGCGATTGCGGTACAACATCAAGCCCGTGTTTTGCAAGACAGTATCAATCTATAAACGGAGATACTGATTCTTTTTCCTGCAGTGACGGCTATAATGTATTATTAAAAAGCGGTTCTGCTATTTGTGTTATACCTGCTGTTTCCGCATCAGACACAGATGTACATATTTATCTTGACATAAACGGGGAACAAAAACCTAATACCGGCGGGAAAGATATGTTTGAATTCAGGGTAAATAAAAAATTTGAAATATATGATGAAGGCGATGAGGATGACTGCAAAGACGAGACATTTGGAGCAGGCTGCCTCAACAATGTTCTTAATAATAACTGGCGGATAGATTATTATTAAGTGAAAGGGATAAATAATGAAAAAACAAGCATTTACATTATCTGAAGTATTAATAACAATGAGTATCATAGGCATTGTGGCAGCTTTAACTGTACCAAACCTTGTTAATAACTACCAGAAAGAAGCTCAGGCAATACAGATAAGAAAAGCTGTCAATGAAATGACAAATGCTGTTGACATGCTTATAACAGAAGAAGGAAAAACTAAATTTTCACAAACAAGTGTTTTTACGGGCAAACAACCGGATGGTTCGTCCGGCAGTCTTACTAACTTTATTAAATCACATTTCAAAGTCGCAGCAGAATACAATGCGTTTGCATCAAAATATAAATCTATATCAGGTACATCTGCAACTTTTGCTTGCGACGGCAATCAATTTTTGCTTGCAAACGGAGTTGGATTATGTGTGAAAGCAAGCAATAATCAGTTGCATGTTTACGTTGATACAAACGGTCAGGATAAACCGAATATTTCAGGCAGAGATTTATTTGCATATTACATAACTTCTCAGGGACAAATAGTCGGTGACAACGGAAGCAGCGGCAGTTCAACTAATGAATACGGCTATTCAACCGGTGGCGAAAGCGGAGATACATGTACTAATAGTACAAAAGGTATTGGCTGTTTAAATAAACTAATGGGTTCCAACTGGAAAATGAATTATTAACTCTTAATAATTCTTTAAAATGATTTTTACAACATCTTTGTTTGTAGTATCATCATTAAAGAGAGTATATGATGATAAATACAAACTTGGTGATAGGATGCGGGTTATCCGGTGTCGTAATTGCACGTCTGCTTGCCCGATCCGGTGAAAAAGTTCTGGTAATTGACAGAAAAAATCATATTGCCGGCAATATATATGATTATAAAGACGAAAATGAAATCTGTATTCACAAATACGGCTCTCATATTTTTCACACAAATAATGAGAACGTTTGGCAGTTTGTAAAAGAATTTACGGATTTCAATACATATATGCATAAAGTTATTGCGCTAATTGACGGGATTGAAACAACAATCCCTTTCAATATAAATACACTTTATGAAGTCTTGCCGCAAAGCCTTGCATCAAGAATTGAAGATAAACTCTTGAAAAATTTTGAATACAATACCAGAGTTCCTATTCTTGAATTTCAAAAACAAAATGATGAAGATTTAAAATTTTTAGCAAAATATGTTTATGAAAAAGTGTTTCTGCATTATACAACCAAACAATGGGGCAAAAGTCCTGAAGAAATAGACAATTCCGTAACAGCACGAGTTCCTGTGTATATAAGCAGAGATGACAGATATTTTCAGGACAAATATCAGGGAATACCACTAAACGGTTATACAAAAATGGTTGAAAAAATCCTTGATCATCCGCTAATTGAAGTAAAGCTTAACACTGAATATAATTCTGCAGAATTTTCAGACTTTAAAAGAATATTTTGTACAGGCTCGATAGATGAATTTTTCAATTATAAATACGGCATACTGCCATACAGAAGTGTGAATTTCAAATTTGAAACACATAACTGCGAATTTTATCAGTCAAATGCTGTTGTAAATTATCCTTGTAATTATGATTTTACAAGAATTCACGAGTACAAATATTATCTTAATGACAGATCTAAAAAAACAGTTATCGCAAAAGAATATTCTCAAGACTTTAAATTAGGGAAAAATGATCGTTATTATCCGATAATTAATGAAGAAAATACCAAACTTTATGAAAAATACAAAAAAGAAATTCCGCAAAATGTATATTTCCTCGGCAGACTCGGGGATTATAAATATTACAACATGGATAAAGCTATAGAAAGAGCTATGGAATTATTTGAGGAGATAAAAAGTAATGGCAAAAGTTAGTGTAATAGTGCCTGTTTATAATGTTGAAAAATATTTAACAGAGTGTATCGATAGTATTTTATCTCAGACAATGACAGATATAGAAATCATATGTGTAAATGATGGTTCTAAAGACAAATCACTTGAAATTTTAAATGAATATGCAGTGAAAGATAAACGTGTAATTGTTATAAATAAATCGAATTCAGGTTACGGTCACACAATGAATACCGGCTTAAATATTGCAAGCGGAGAATATATAGGAATTATAGAATCAGACGATTTTGTCTCTAAAAATATGTTTGAGGATCTGTATAAAATTGCAAAAGAATATAATGCAGATATTGTTAAAGGTGATTGGTACAACTACTGGTCAAAAAATAAATTTGCGCGGAAAAATAACAGAATATCTTCAGCAAAAACATTTAAATTAACGAATTCAACAGAGGATAAAAGCCTTTTGAGAATTAACCCTTCTGTATGGAGTGCAATTTATAAAAGAGAATTTTTAAATAAATACAATATAAGATTTCTTGAAACACCTGGAGCGAGTTATCAGGATCTGGCTTTTTCTTTTAAAGTATTTGCTCTCGCTCAAAGAGTCGTGTTAACTGACAAAGCCTATTTGTACTACAGGCAGGATAATATGAATTCATCAGTAAAAAGCAAAACAAAAGTTTACTGTGTATGTGATGAATACGATGAAATTGACAGATTTCTTGAAAAATACCCTGATATTAAAGATAAATTTAAAATTCAGGAAGAAATTAACAGGTATAATGGCTATGTAAGCTCTGTTTTAAGAATAGACGACAGTGTTAAACCTGAATTTATAAAGGTATTTTCCGAACATTTCAAAAAAGAGTATGACTCAGGACTTTTGCAGGATGAATTTTTCAAAAAAATTAAGAAAAAAGAATTTATGGTTTTAATAAATTCTCCTGACAAATATTTGAAAGTATTAAAAAATATAGAAAGAAGACGCAAATTTAATCAATTCAGAAAAAATATACTTTCGATACACTTTAGAAACGGCAAATTAGAAATGACGTTATTCGGAAAGGAAATAATATAATGCCGAAAATTTCCGTTATAATTCCTGTTTATAATGTTGAGAAATATCTTGAAAAATGTTTGGACAGTGTCATTAACCAGACATTTAAAGATATTGAAATTATATGCGTAAATGACGGTTCTAAAGATAAATCTGAAGAAATTTTAAAAAGATACAGCACGCTGGATTCAAGAATAAGGATTATAAATCAGCAAAATCAAGGACTTTCAGCAGCTCGAAATACAGGGATAGAACATGCTGAAGGTGAATACATCTCTTTTATTGACAGTGATGACTATATTGACGAAACTCTTTATGAAACGCTGATTAATCACTTGCCCGTTGATATGATATGTTTTAATGCGCAGGCTTTTGGAAATGTTCATATAGATAACAAACTAAATAAAAATCTTATATGCAGACAAAACGGACTTCAAAAAGTCACCGACAAACTTATTTTTAAAACAAACGTATATGCATGGAATAAATTATTTAAAACAGAAATCATAAAAAAATATGATATAAAATTTCCCGCAGGATTATATTTTGAGGACTTTGTTTTTTTATGGGATTATATGACACATATAAAAAATGCTTATTACCTGTGCGATAATAAAAAGTATTATTTTTACAGGCAGAGAAGCTCATCAATTATGAATAACTGCAGTGATAAATCAATTCACCATCTCTATGCATGGCACAATCTATATCAAAGATTTGTAAACAATGACTTATTGAAAAAACATAATAAATCAATTAGAAAATTATTTGAATTATATCTGCGTCTAGCTTACAAATTATCAGATGAAAAAAATAAACCATTAATAACCGAAACAGCAAAAAAATATGCGCAAGAAATAAATTACAAAAATATTGAAAAACTTATTGAAAATATTAATCACGATAAAATCATTTACTCTAATATATTTGAAAAAATATTTTCACTTAAAAATAAAGAGAGATATGGACTAAAGCATAAAGTTATAACAATATTCGGGATTGAAATTGCATATGCCCCGCCGTCTAAAAAAATTAAATTTCCTGCTGATATGCAGAATATGATTATTGATAATATTAAAAACTACAACCACAATACGCATAAACGCATAACAATATTCGCAAGCTTTAATAAAGACGGAAAAATACCTGATTATGTAATTTATTACCTGAAAGAACTTTTGAAAATATCAGACGGTATAATTTTTATTGCAGATAATCCTGTTTTAAAAGAAGAAGCTGAAAAAATCAAAGAGCTTGTAATCTTTGCACAATTTGAACGGCATAACGAATACGATTTCGGTTCATACAAAAGAGGTTTTAATATCGCAAGAAAAAACAACCTTCTTAAAAATTCAAACGAGATAATATTTTGTAATGACAGCTGCTACGGACCGGTTTACCCTTTTGAGAATGTTTTCGACATAATGAAAACAAAAAAATGCGACTTCTGGGGGTTGAGTTCAGACGTTATAAAAGAAGAACATGTGCAATCTTTTTTTTATGTTTTCAAAAAGAATATATTTACTGATAATAAATTTATTAAATTTATCAACAATATTAAACATCAAAGAAATGTTGCCGGAGTTATAAAAAAATATGAAGCAGGATTGACTTCTTTCCTAACAAAAGCAGGATACAAATTCTTAACTTATATTCCTCTGACAATTAATGAAAATGCAAATAATAATACAATTAATAAATCATTGTATTTGCCATTTGTTTTACTTTCTAAATATAAATTTCCGCTTATAAAAATAAAAATATTTTCAGATAAAAATATTCATAACAAAAACGAAATAAAAAATATTTTAAATTACTTAGAAAACGAAAACAAAGCTCTTTATGAAATTGTACAAAAAGATATTAATTGTCCTGATTATCTGAAAGAGGAGATGTGTTGATGAAAAATAAAAAAGTACTTGTACATTTACACCTGTATTACCACGATCAAATAGACTTCATGATAAAAAAATTAAACAATATAAACAATTGTGATTGGGATTTATATGTAACCTTCAATACTGAAAATCTCAGTTCTAACAAAAAATTATTAAAATTAAAACCTGATGTACATTTAATAAAAGTTGACAACACCGGATATGATGTATGGCCATTTATACAAATTATGAAATTGGTGAACCTGAATGACTATTCATATATATTAAAAATTCACACAAAAAATAAATCATCAATGAAATATATAAAAGACTACAAAGCAACAGGATACTGGTGGAGAGATCAATTAATAAATTCTTTAATAGGCAGCAAAAATAAATTTAAAAAGAATTTAAATATTCTTGATAATAATCCCGCTATTGGAATGTTATGCAGTGAAGTATTTTTATTTGAAACAGAAGATCAACTTCCAGAAGACACTTATATGCTTGATGATGAATTAAAATTATTAAATTTCAAAACAAAATCTCGAAAATTCTGCGCAGGAACAATGTTTATGGCAAGGGCAGAAATTTATAATTTTCTTAAGCGGGATGTAATTAGGAAATCAAGATTTGAACATTCAGGAGGTAGTTCTTGTAATACAACCCTTGCACATGCATATGAAAGAGTTTTAAGCCTTGCGGTAGATGAATTCGGATTTAATATTTATCCTGTAAAAAATTATAAATTATATTTTAAACTACAGCTTAAACAAATATTGGAAACAATCTTTTCAATAAAAAACACAAAATTCTATTCCGGAAGACAAAAAGACATTACAATTCTCGGTAAAAAATTTATATATTGCCTTCATAATAGTAAATCTGAAAAAATAAAATATCTTGAATATATATTAAACAACAATTTAAGCCCTAAGAGTGAATATTATAAAGACTTATCTGATACTACGATTGATACAAAAAATATTAATACAAAAATTATAGCATTTTACCAGCCGCAATTTTATACTTTTAAGGAAAACGAAAAATGGCATGGACGCGGATTCACGGAATGGACTAATGTAACAAAAGCAATACCGCAATACACGGAACATCATCAACCGCAGCTGCCTGTTGATGTCGGATTTTACGATTTAAGCACTGATAAGATTATGTACAGACAGATAGAACTTGCAAAGCAATATGGAATTTCAGGTTTTTGTTTCAATTATTACTGGTTTTCAGGTAAACGATTAATGGAAACACCAATCTTTAACTATTTAAATAACAAAGAATTAGATTTTCCATTCTGTCTATGCTGGAGAAATGAAAATTATTCAAAACAATTAGATATATGCAATAAAGAAATTTTAATTGAGCAAAAACTTCTTGACGGAGATGATGAAAAATTTTTCTATGATATATTAGCGTTTTTTAAAGATACAAGATATATAAAAATAGATAACAAACCAGTATTAATAATCTACAGACCACATTTATTTAATATTAATAGATTTGAAAAATTTGTAAAAACGCTTCGTACGCTTGCAAAAGAAAACGGTTTTAATGATTTATATCTTATCAATGCAAAAACTTTCGGGTACTGCTTGAAACCAGAAAAATATTTTATGGATGCGATGGTTGAATTTCCGCCGCATAACCTTGTATTAAACAAGAGACAATTAAATTGCTCAAGCAACAAAAATTTCATCGGAAAAATTCATGATGTCAGTGACTACATAAATAATAATGAATTCATATATAAAACAGACTACAGATTGTTCAAAACAGTATTTCCGGGCTGGGATAACACTGCACAACAAGGGTACATATGGACAGACATTTTTAATGTAAAACCATATGAATATAAAAAATGGCTGAGTGAATGCATCAAGTGGACAAAACAAAATAACCCTGAAAATGAACAGTTTGTATTTGTCAACTCCTGGAACGAGTGGGACAAAGGGGCACATCTTGAACCGGATCAACGATACGGATATGCATACCTTCAAGCCACACGCGAAGCTTTAGAAGAAACAGCCTGAAATTAAACCAGCATATTTTTCCTGTATTCATCTCTCTCAAGGAATGGATACATATCCTCAAGCGACGGGGATATCATCGTTCCATCTTCCAGCTTTTTAGCCGAAAGTTTTGGAAGAAATGCGTATTCTTTTTCTGTTATAATTTCACATACGATAGGTTCTTCTGTGGATAAAACATTTTTTATTTCAGATTTCATATTATCAGGATTAGAAATTCTTACAGATGTTATTCCAAAACCTTTCGCAAGCCTGCAAAAATCAGGAACACTTACTCCGCTGTCAGCACCAGAACCTGTCATATGCCCGTTAAAAAAATTTCTCTGGGTTTGTCTTATTGACGAGTAACCATCGTTATTAATTATGAATATTTTAATTGGAAGCTTATTATAAACAATTGTCTGCAGCTCCTGTATATTCATCATAACAGAACCATCTCCAGTTAAACATATAACATTTCTATCACCAGCCTCATAACATGCTCCTATTGCAGCAGGTAAGTCATAACCCATAGATGCATCTCCGGAATTCCATATAATACGCTGCTTATTTTTGACAACTCCGGTTTGATGTGAACAAACACAGGCAGAGCCATTGCCTGCAATCATAATATCATTTTCCGACAATAAACCTGTTAAAGTATGTACAAAATCATAAACATTTATTATTCCATTTTTCGAATGATATTCTTCTGTATTTTCAAAAGAATATTTTTGCATAAGATTTTTTGAAAACCTTAACCATTCATCACAATTTAATATAGGAAAAACTTTTTCCAATTCAGGTAAAAATTCTTTTAAATCAGCATTTATTTTCAAATCAGGAACAAGTGTCGGTTTTTCTAATTCTGCGTTATCAATATCAACTACAATTTTGTATGCATTTTTTGCAAAGTTTTCCCAATTATAGCTAATTTGCCTTATATTATTTCGTGTGCCCAAGAATAAAATAACGTCAGCATTCTGTAAAACAAAATTTCCTGCTCTTTGACCAACAGTACCAATTCTTCCACAAAAATTTTTATGATTTGATGGTATTAAATCCATACCACTAAATGTTGTAACAACCGGAACGTTTATATTAGATAACAGCTTATCCCAAGTATTTGTCTGACGGGCAAGCCTAATACCATGTCCTGCAACTATTAACGGTCTTTTTGCTAATTTTAATTTTTCAATAACATCATTAATTTTTAAATCATACACAGTTTTTTGTGGAGGAACAAATTCTTTTAAATCATCTTCATCAATTAATGCAGCCTGAACATTCATAGGGACATCAAGCCAAACAGGACCTTTTCTTCCATTCATAGCCTCATATATTGCCCTGTCAATATGATATTTGATTTCATTCGGATTTGTTACCATTACAGCATATTTTGTAAGAGGTTTTACAACAGATACAATATCAACCTCCTGATCTCCAAGCTGCCTTAAAGGAATATCAGGACAAGATGATAAAGTTGTAGTATATTTTACTTGACCGGAAATATATAATACAGGAACAGAATCTGTCCATTGACCGAATACTCCATTTAGACAATTTAGTCCGCCGGGACCTGTCGTAACATTTACAACTGCTAATTTTTGATTTACACGCGCATAACCTTCTGCAGCAATTGCACATGCCTGTTCATGATGGTTAGCGGTATAATCCAACCCCCGTCCCAAACTGTCATTTAAATGCATTGCTCCACCGCCTGACACCATAAAAAAATGATTTATGCCATGTTCCATTAATCGTTTTGCTATATAGTCTGATAATTTAATTTTAGACATCTCTTTAATTCCTCAATATTATTTACCGTATAATCTGCATTTTTAATTAAATCTTCTTTATTTTTGCAATATCCCCACAAAACACCGATACTTAACACATCTGCACTTTTTGCCGCCTGAACATCAGATAAAGCATCTCCAATCATAACTGTTTCATCAGATTTGAGGCTATATTTGCATAATATATCCTTAATCATTTCAGCTTTGTTCATTATTTTATTAAATTTATCAATAGTATATACATCATCAAAAATACTTAATTTAAACTGACTCAATATTCTGGTTGTTGGTTTGTCCGGTTTAAAAGTAGCTATAAAAAGTTTATTATCAGATTTTTTCAAATCATACAACAAGTCAATAACACCATCATACAGTTCACTAATGTCATCCGGCTCATTATCATAGATATCTCTGAAATTAAACATTACTTTTTCAAGAATTTTATCATCAATATCATTATGACAAACCGATTTAATTATTTCTTTTAATGGCGGTCCAATTATATCACTTGACAGTTTATTCTCATAAAAAGGACAATCTGCTTTAATAAATGACTTTTTTAGACATAGTAATACTTCATTTGATGAATTAATCAATGTCCCGTCTAAATCAAATATAAAATTTTTAAGCATATCTACCGCCTGCTTCTTCAATCAACTTTTTATATCTTTCTTCTAACATAATTAAACGCTGTGCATCTTCTTCAAATATCATTTTATAAAATTCACGTTTATTTCTGAGCCACATCAGCTCAAAACCTACTGCCTTTAATATTCCTTTATCTGCATTTGCATCTTTTATTGCTTTTTGGGCATCAAAAATTATCTTCCTTGTCTCAAATCGGGTCAATGCATTTAACGGCAAACGTTTAAAAAATGGCAATGAATAAGCTGATACACCGCCGCCAATAACCATATCTTTTTTATTGGTCATCATCTTACATGCAATACTATCTGCTATTTTAAAAATTTCTTCGCAATTAATATCTTCTCTCGTCAATCCCATTGAACCAGTCATATCAACACGTCCGAGAACAACACCTGCAATATCAGAAAATAAAGAAGAATTTATCATTTCATCAAGATTTTTAAATCCTGTAATTGTTTCAATGTTAATCAAAAATTTTATATCATTCCTTTCTTCTTCAGGAAAAACAAACTTTGTAGCCTGAACATACTTTTTCATAGCATAAGAAGTCTCAATCATAGGTGCAACAATAGTATTAACACCGATAGTTCTTGCATCAAACATATCTTTTATTGCTTCGCAGCCGCCAATTTTTATAGTTAAATCAAGGCCTGCTTTTGTTACGATTTCTTTAAGCCTTAAAGCCTCCTCAAGACGCGTGCCTTCAGCCTCAAATTCAGCTTTTACACCTACAACATGATGATTTTCTTTCAAATCAAGCAATGTATCTATCATTTTCTTTTCTAAATTATTCATAAAATCTCCTTTAAATTTTTATCAAATTATCCTGCATATATAAATATAATTTTTTTAACCCGCTTTCCATAGTAGTAAATTGAAAATCAGGAATTTCTGACAATAATAATGAATTATCACCGGTATATTCATTACACAAAACTTTATTTTTCACAAATATGTTAACTTTTTTATCACTAAAATTGTTTATAATCTCAGCAATTTCCAAAAGACTAATACTTTGGGTCGGGGATATATTAATAATTTTATTTTCC